>JAFPQL010000196.1 GCA_017414145.1 Oscillospiraceae bacterium
CAGATGATCAGATGATCACATTAGGAAAATTGATCACCTGACGCAGAATAACTCCTCATTCTATTTCGGGGGCGAAGTCCGGCTGTGCCATGATTCCGCCCGCGGCGGGCTTTAGATCAATGCCAGCGCGGGCTCCGCGCCAGATGATCACATTAGGAAAATTGATCACCTGACGCAGAATAACTCCTCATTCTTTTTCGGGGGCGAAATCCGGCAGTGCCTTGTTTTCGCCCGCGGCGGGCTTTAGGAGTTGGATGCCGGCACTGCCGGCCGGGCTTTAGGCGTTGGATGCCGGCACTGCCGGCCGGGCTTTAGGAGTTGGATGCCGGCACTGCCGGCCCGAATTCAAAAAAATCCCCTCTCCCCCTTGACAAACCGTCCGGAATCTGCTATAATAGACAGGCTGGTGTAAAGGTCGAAAGCATGACAGCAGGAAGGCAGGGCTTCAAAAATGGCGAAAAATCTCGGCTTTGTACTGCTGCTGGACTGCTACGGCAGCCTGCTCACCGAAAAGCAGCGGCAGCTCCTCGAAGGCTATTACGACGAGGATCTCTCGCTCGCGGAGCTCGCAGAGCCGCTCGGCATTTCCAGACAGGCCGTGCATGACAGCATCCGCCGCGGGGAACGCCAGCTTGAACATTTTGAAGAACAGCTTGGGCTTGCGGCAAGGCTCATCGCCTGCCGGCAGCTCTTTGAGGAAATTGAAGCGAAATGTGCCGCACTGCCGCAGACGGCCGCGGACGAAATCGCAGAAACAGCCAGACGCGGCGTCCGTGCCGCGATGTCCTAAACTCAGAAACAGGAAGGGAGACAGCGTATGGCATTTGAAGGATTGCAGGATAAGCTCGGTCAGGTATTCAAAAAGCTCAGAGCACGCGGAAAACTGACAGAAGCGGATGTAAAGGAAGCCATGCGCGAGGTGCGCCTCGCTCTGCTCGAAGCGGATGTCAGCTATAAGGTCGTCAAGGACTTTGTCCGGCGCGTCTCCGACCGCGCAGTCGGTTCTGAGGTGCTGCAAAGCCTCACGCCCGCGCAGCAGGTCGTCAAGATCGTCAATGAGGAGCTGATCGCACTCATGGGCAACGGCGACGCCCACCTCAATTTCGCCGCGAAGCCCCCGACCGTCATCATGCTCTGCGGCCTGCAGGGCTCCGGTAAGACCACCCACGCCGCAAAGCTCGCAAAGCTGCTCAAAAAAGAGGGGCATCACCCGCTGCTCGTCGCCTGCGATATCTACCGTCCGGCCGCAATCGACCAGCTCATCGTCGTCGGCGGCAGAGCCGATGTCAAGGTCTTTGAGCTCGGTCAGACCGATCCGGTCGAGATCGCCGCAAAGGGCGTCCGCTACGCAAAGGACAATAACCACGATGTCGTCATTCTCGATACGGCAGGCCGACTGCACATCGACGAGCGGCTCATGGACGAGCTGAAGAATATCAAGGCGGAAACGCATCCGGACGAGATCATGCTCGTCGTCGATGCAATGACCGGTCAGGACGCCGTCAATGTCGCACAGGCATTTGACGAGGCGCTGGGCATCACCAGCGTGCTGATGTCCAAGCTCGATTCCGATACCAGAGGCGGCGCGGCACTCTCCGTGCTGTCCGTCACCGGCAAGCCGATCAAGTTCGTCGGCATGGGCGAAAAGCTCGATGAATTTGAGCAGTTCCACCCCGACCGCATGGCATCGCGCATTCTCGGCATGGGCGATGTGCTCTCGCTGATTGAAAAGGCGGAGGATGTCTACTCCAAGCAGGAGGCGGAGCGTCTCGCGCAGAAGCTGCAGGAGAGCAAATTTGACATGGACGATCTGCTCGCGCAGCTCAGACAGATCAAAAAGCTCGGCGACCTGAGAAAAATCGTCTCGATGCTGCCGGGTGTCAGCGGAAAGCTCGATCAGCTCGACCTCGATGACAGCGCCTTCGGCAAGGTTGAGGCGATGATTACCTCGATGACCAAAGCCGAGCGCGCAAAGCCCTCGATCATCAATCCCTCGCGCAAGAAGCGCATTGCAATGGGCTCCGGCACGCAGGTGCAGGATGTCAACCGGCTGCTGAAGCAGTTTGACCAGATGCAGCAGATGATGAAAAAGCTCGGCAAGGGCGGCAAGGGACTGTTCGGCCGCCGGAAGATGCCGAAGCTCGACCCCGCGATGCTCGAAAGCATGGGCGGTATGGGCGGCTTTAAGAAGTAAGGCAGACTGTGAGGGAACAGAGACATGGACAGCTTCAGAAGAATCCTGCATCTCATCATTCCGGTTCTGTTCACCCTGACGGGTCTGTTCGTGATCCTGACGGCGGCGGTCGGCAGCCCGAAAAGCTACGAGGACAATCCGAGGATGCAGCCGAATCTTGACCGCTTCGGCAAGACGAAATTGCGGATCATGCACGCCGTCCTCGGTGTGCTGCTGCTCGGATACGGGCTCTGGCTCCTGCACGGGTGGCTGTTCGTTCCGCAGTGAGCCGGCAGCCGGTTTGCTTCGCCTTTCTTTCGTTTTCAGTGCGGCACGGTCCGCAGCTCTTTCAATCGGGGCGGCAGGAACGGTTCTGCCGGAGAGAAGAGAACAACAGGCATTCACCGCAGTCAAATGCTGCGTGGAATAGATTAACATTACATCATGGAGGTGAATTTGAAATGGCAGTTAAAATCCGTCTGAGAAGAATGGGCGCCAAGAAGGCACCGTTCTACCGCATCGTCGTTGCTGACGGCAGATATCCGAGAGACGGCCGCTTCATCGAGGAGATCGGCATTTACGATCCGACCCGTGAGCCGTCCGTCATCAAGGTCGATGCCGAGAAGGCAAAGGCATGGCTTGCAAACGGTGCGCAGCCGACTGACACCGTGCGCGTGATCCTGAAGAAGGAGGGTGTCCTGTAAGACACCGCCTTCTTCCTGCAACTCACTATCTTTTGGGAGATCATCATGAAAGAACTGTTATTTGCAATCGTAGAGGGCCTTGTGGCGGATCCTTCCGCCATTCAGATCACTGAGGACGAGGCAGATGAGGAGGGCGTTGTCGTCCTGCATCTTTCCGTCGCAGCGGAGGACATGGGCAGAGTCATCGGCAAGCAGGGCAGAATCGCAAAGTCGATCCGCACACTGATGCGTGCCGCGGCTGCCCGCGAAAACCGCAAGGTTTCCGTGGAAATCGACTGACCTCTCGATCATTCGGAGGACTGTGCAGTGCATCTGTACGGTGCTTCGGGCTGGCTGAAAAAATTGACAGCAAAAACGCAAAGGGGCGCTCTCTCACAGACGGGGCGCTCTTTTTTGTTGACTGACAGGGCGGGCAGTGCCGGCATCCATTGACCTAAAGCCCGCCGGCGCGGAGCCCGCGCTGGCAATTCCTAAAGCCCGCCGCGGGAGGAAACTAGGCGCAGCCGCAGCGAAATTCACAGTTGAAGTAACGATACAGCACAATCACCCCGCGGGGGCTCCCCGCAAAAGCATCCCCGATCCCCCAAAATACACCCGCATGACACGGAAACATTGCTTTTTTCCGCACGATGTGATATAATGCAGAGAGAACCCCATGCACCGCGAAAGGAGGCCGCCCCCCGTGATTACCTACCTCCCGGACTGCCGGCAGTTCCAGCTCGATACCCCCCGGATGTCCTATGCACTCGCCGTCGCCGATGACGGCTTTCTCTGCCATGTCTACTGGGGCGGGCGCATCGAGCCGCAGAACCTCACCGACCTGCTCCGCCTCTCCGAACCGCCCTTTACCCCCTCCGTCAACAACCGCGAACGCGCCAGCTTCATGGACGCCGCCCCCTTTGAATATCCCTGCGGCTTTACCGGCGATTACCGCGAGCACGCCTTCGGCATCGAGACCGCCGACGGCAGCCGCGTTCTTGACCTTCGCTTCGCCGGACACCGCATCTATCGCGGAAAACCCGCTCCTGCCGGCCTGCCCCATACCTTCGGCAGCTCCGCCGAAACCCTCGAAATTACCCTGACGGATGCCCCGACCGGCATCTCCGTCATCCTGTCCTATACGGTCTTTGACGGCATCGACGCGCTCATCCGCGCAGTCTCCGTGCAGAATCACGGCAGCGCACCCGTCATGCTGACCAGAGTGCTGTCGGCCTCGCTCGACATCGACGACGACCGCTTTGATATGCTGACGCTCTGGGGCTCGTGGGCGCGGGAACGGCAGGTTGACCGCGTTCCCCTGCGGCACGGCAAGCAGCGCATTGATTCGCTCCGCGGCGAATCCTCGCACCAGTACAGCCCCTTTTTCGCCCTGCTCTCCCCGCAGACCGGCGAGCAGTCCGGCTGCTGCCGCGGCTTCACGCTGATCTGGTCGGGCAATTTCATGATGCAGGCGGAGCTGACGCAGCACGGTCAGACCCGCGTATCGCTCGGCATTCAGCCGGAGGACTTCGCCTATGAGCTGACCCCCGGTGCGCAGTTTGACGCGCCCGAAGCCGTCCTGACCTACAGCACCGACGGCATCGGCGGGATGTCCCGCAGCTTCCACCGGCTGTTCACGAAGCATCTGATCCGGTCGCCGTGGAAATCCCGCACGCGCCCCGTCCTTCTCAACAACTGGGAGGCAACCTATTTTGACTTTGACGCGGACAGACTGACAGACCTCGCAGCGGAGGCATCCGCACTCGGCATCGAGCTCTTTGTGCTGGACGACGGCTGGTTCGGACACCGCGACAGCGACGACAGTTCGCTCGGCGACTGGACGCCCGACCCGCGGAAATTCCCCCGCGGACTCCGCCCCCTGACCGATTTTCTCACGGCAAAGGGAATGCTGTTCGGGCTGTGGCTGGAGCCGGAAATGGTTTCGCCGGACAGCGAGCTGTTCCGCGCACATCCGGACTGGGCAATTGGCACGCCGGGGCGTCCCCGCACGCAGTCCCGCGCACAGTATGTGCTGGACTTCTCCCGCAGCGAGGTGCGCGATGCCGTTTTTGCGCAGATCAAGGCGATTCTCGATGCCGTACCGGTCGCGTACATCAAGTGGGACATGAACCGGCAGATCACCGAGCCGTATTCCGCGGCGCTCCCCGCACACCGGCAGAAGGAGCTGTGGTACCGTTACCAGTGCGGCGTCTATGCGCTGCTGGAACGCCTGCTGACAGCATATCCGGAGCTGCTGCTGGAAAGCTGCTCCGGCGGCGGTGCGCGGTTTGACGCGGGAATGCTCTATTATTCGCCGCAGATCTGGTGCTCGGACAACACCGACGCCAAAGACCGTCTGCGCATTCAGTACGGCGCGTCGCTCTTTCTGC
>JAFPQL010000197.1 GCA_017414145.1 Oscillospiraceae bacterium
AGCCGGTCTCGGCGTTCAGGACTTCAGGGTAGAGCTCGCCAAGCAGACCGTTCTGCGCTGCCTTCATGGATACGTCTGCCATACCGACGATCTTCTCGCCGGAGTCAAAGAATACGGTCAGAACCGACGGCAGGGGATAAATATTGCCGACAACGATGCGGTTGATGTCACGCGGCACCTCCACGGTGTTGCCAAGGTGGTCGGTGATGGTGATGGTAGCACTGTCAGATTCTGCCGCAGCCGTCGCATGTTCCTCAGAGGGTGCTTCGGTGTCTGCTGCTGTGTCGGCTTCGGTGGGCGCGTCCGTCTGCGGGGCGGTCTCGGCAGGGTTTGCGGGGGCACCGCCTGCACAGCCGCCTGTCACAGCGAGCATCGCACAGCCGATCAGCAGGGCTGCAAGCTTCTTCCAGTTTTTCATAGATACATCCTTCTTTCTGCACGGCAACCCGTGCGGGTGATTTATATACAGCGAATGATCGCAGTATAGCATTATAATTGGTCTATAATATACGAAATATCCTCCGTCATGTCCGGGATCTCCTCCCGGAAAATGCGCCCGGAAAAGCCCTCGTGCGGGAGCCGGATAAATTTTGCCGTTTTCGGGCAGATGGGCTGATACAACGGGTCGGCGATGATGACCTTCGCACTGTCCAGAAGCGGCAGCAGCTCGTCCTCGTCGCGGGCGATGCGGTCGGAAGTGCCGAGCATACGGGGCTCGAACTCCGTTGCAGCGATCGCACGCACCGGGATACCGGTATCCAGCCCGACAGCCGCTGCAAGGCTCAGAGAGGAAACGCCCTCGCCAATGACCACGATCTCCGCATCCTCACGGCTGACCTGCGGGAGCTGGTTCTCACCGGTCTCTGCCGCCGTCCGGATGCTCTCGCAGAGCATCGCGTTCCAGTGTCTGCCGTAGGGTCTGCCGATCACATACGGGATGCCGAAGCGCTCCCGCAGGAGCTTCGCAGCGCCCATGCCGGCATAGGATACGACCAGATTCACATGCGCAGAGGACGCCTTTTGCAGCGTCTCCAGATCATCGCCCATCGCCCAGTTGGAAACAACGGAAATACCGTGCGATTCCAGTGCAGTCCGCAGGTGTTCCGCGCTGCCGTTGATACTGAAATCCAGCGGTGTCACGCCGAGGAGGTTCACGGAAAGCGCCGGCGTTTTCGGGAGGGTCTCCGTCACGAACCGTTCCGCGATACCCGCAAGTGCCATCGACGCGCCCTGCACATAGGTGTGCATACCGTTTGTCGCAAAGCCGAACGACGGGATGCCCGTCTGCTTTTCCACAACGGACGCGACCGCCTTGAAATCCGTGCCGGTCATCATGGGGATGGGTGTCCCGGAAATGGCGATAAACTGAGGTTTTAGCTGTTCTGCGGCGGTGCAGATATCGCCGATGAGCTTGTCGTCATCGCCCATGATGGCTTCCATCTCGGAGATACCGGAGAGGAATACCATGCTGTCGAAATCGTACCAGCGCGGCTCGTCGTGGGTGTTGTAGGTCGAGTTGCAGCCGGACGCATCGTGCATGACGGTCATGCCGCCAAGCTCGAACAGCGCCGAATTGACGCCGGAAACGTCCGCCGTGTAGGTCGAAATGATTC
>JAFPQL010000198.1 GCA_017414145.1 Oscillospiraceae bacterium
CGATCTGAAAAACCGGCGCCGCCATGTATTTCAATGGCGGCGCCGGTTTCTGTAGAAAGAGGTATCCGCTTCGCGGATGTTATTTCAGAATGGGGCTCTCTATCGCAGAGCCCCAAGCCCGCAGAGCTCTTCTTATGCGAGGGAGTTTCGCGCTCTGCGGAGCGCGACAAGGGCTCTGCCCTTGACCCGCGAGCTTTTTGAAAAAAGCTCGACCAAAAACTTTAGTTTGGGCTTGCGGGGAACTTTAGGAATTGCCGGCGCGGGCTCCGCGCAAAAAGCTCGACCAAAAACTTTAGTTTGGACACGCACCGCGGGCTTTCGGTTGCCCCGCAGAGAACTTTAGAAATTGCCCGCGGGGGCTCCTCCCGCCTCAGATATACCGCACTTCCTCGCTGAGCAAATCCTCGTAAAGCTCCATTTTCTCAAGAATGCGCCCCGTTCCCTCCGCGACGCAGTCCAGCGGAAATTCTGCGACATAGACCGGCATTCCCGTCTCGCGGTTGACCAGCTTGTCCATGCCGCGCAGCAGCGCCCCGCCGCCCGTCAGCGTGATGCCCTGCTCGATCACATCCGCGGAAAGCTCCGGCGGCGTGTGGGACAGGGTATCGTGAATCGCCTCCAGCACATGGGAGAGCGGCTCGGAAAGCGCCTCGCGCACCTCCTCCGAGTTGACCTTGATGTTCTCCGGCAGACCGTTCAGCAGGTTTCTGCCGCGAATCTCCATCGTGCTGATATGCTCCTCCGGAAATGCCGAACCGATGCCGAGCTTGACCGATTCCGCCGTGCGCTCGCCGATCAGCAGATTGTACTTCTTCCGGACATAGTTGACGATTGCCGCGTCAAACGCATCACCCGCGACACGGATCGACTTCGACGCGACGATGCCGCCCATTGAGATCACCGCCGTCTGGCTCATGCCACCGCCGATGTCCACGATCATCGTGCCGGCAGGCTCCATGACGGAAAGTCCCGCGCCCAGCGCTGCCGCCAGCGGTGCCTGTACGAGCTGGACGGGTCTTGCGCCTGCCTTCTCCGCCGCCTCCCGGACGGCGCGGCGCTCCACCGGCGTAATGCCGGACGGAATGCAGATCAGCACCCGCGCCTTTGTAAACGCCGTGCCCTTGAGCGCCTTTTTAATCAGCTCCTGCAGCATGGTCGAGGCAATGTCAAAGTCCGCGATGACGCCGTCCTTGAGCGGCCGCACCGCGATGATCGAGCCGGGCGTCCGTCCGATCAGCTCCTTTGCCTCCTTGCCGACCGAAACCGCCCTGTCCGTGCGGGTATTGACCGCCACCACGGTCGGCTCCCGCAGAATGATGCCCTTGCCGCGGGCAAACACGACGGTATTCGCCGTGCCGAGATCCATGCCGATAAACCTTGTAAACATGATCTGCTCCTTTATGTTCGCCGGCAGTCGCCTGCCGTTTCCGTTCCGTTCTCAGGCGCCGCGCCGTTCCGCGCAGCATACCAATCTATATTTTACCACAAATTCCCGCGCCGGACAATCCCTTTTTCAAAATGAATTGATTTTCGGCAATTTACACAAAGGTTATCCGGCAATGCAGCCGGCGCCGGATTGAGAGCGGGACAACGCCCCGAAATATTACAGTTTGATGACAGTTTTCGCAAAGTTGCACGAAAGCGTACAACTTTTTGCCGGAAGGGGACCTATTAGTAGGTGGCACGCCGCGGGAGAGCAGGGCGCCGCCTGTCCACGGGAGAGCAAAACCGAAAGGAGGGATTCCGATGCCGGAGCTTCTCATCCGGATCCGCGGGAACACCGCGTCCGCCGAGGGCGACCCCCTCATCATCTGCGGAAATTCGGATTACACCGCCGCGTTCCGCTTTGACACGGACTGGGACGCGGCAGACCGGCAGGCTCATTTCTCATTCTTCCGCGGGGGCGTGCAGCAGATGCTGTCCGTCCCCTTCACCGGAGATGTCTGCGCGGTGCCGGTGCTGCGCGGCATCCGCGAGGTCGAGATCGGCGTCTCGGCGGGAAACCGCCGCACGAGTACGCCCGCCCGCATTCCGTGCGCGGTCAGCATCACCTGTCTGCCTGCCGCGGACTGTCCGCCGCAGTCCGATCTTTATGACGAACTTGCAGAAGCAGTCGCCGCGAAAACGCCGTTTTCCCGCCGGTACGCGCTGCGGGACGCAGACGGATATGCCGTGCGCGACGCCGACGGCTTTGCCGTCACAGTAAAGGGGTGAATCAAATGGAATACAGAGACTCTACGCACAAAATTGCAGAGCTGGACGCCGCCGCGGACGGCGCGCTCGCCCACATCGCAAATGCCGGCATCCACATGACAGCCGCGGAGAAATCCAAGCTGGCAGAGCTGGAAAACTATGACGATACCGCCATTCAGGAGCGCATCCGGACGCTCCACCCGCTCGGCCTCGGCACACTGCTGACCGACCCGGATCCGGAGCACGGCGTCTACGCCGATCTGTTCACGCTCCCCGCCGGCAAATACTACCGCACCACCAGTCCGTCCGCCGTACAGAATCTGCCGGCTGGGTTTTCCGCGGGATTTGTCTGCATCGTCGAGACTGCCATCTCGTCCTCCCGCAAGATGATTACCCTGTATGCGGTGTCCGGCGCGAATGCGACAGCCGGCTGCTTCTACCGCAGTCAGCAGTCCGCAAACGGTTACGGTCCGTGGTACCGGTTTACCGGAGAGGCGGTGAGCTGATGCCCGAAATCACAATCCGCATTCAGGACAAAATTGCGCAGGCAGAGGGCGAGCCGGTCATCGTCTGCGGCAATTCAGACTACACCGTCCGCTTCACCGCCGACGCCGAGTGGGACGCTTATCCGGTGAGAACGGCGCGGTTTGCGTTTGTCCGCGGCGGCACCGCGCTGTATCAGGATGTCCTGCTGGACGGCGACACCTGCTCCGTGCCCGTCCTGCGCGATGTCTATGAGGTGTCCGTCGGCCTGTTCGCCGGCAACATCCGCACCACAACGCCCGCCCGGATTCCCTGTGCGCGCTGCATCACGGACGGGTCGCTCCCGCATCCCGCGCCCGCGCCGGACATCTACGAACAGCTGCTGACGCTTCTCGAAGCCATGCAGCAGGACAGCGCTCCGCCGCCCGCCGCTGCCGTCTTTTGTGCAGCGGGTCAGATTTCCGATACGGTCGGCAGCGCAGAAAGTGAGGAAGTATCATGCCCTTCATCCGCAATCTGATTTACGACACCGACGCGGTACAGGCCGCGCTGGACGACGCCCTCGCCTATGCCGGCGGCCGCTTCGCAGAGGAGCTCCACACCGCGGCAGGCACCATGCCCGGCACGAACATCGACGGCTGTCTGTTCCTTTATGAAGGTCCCGACACCTCGAACCGCATCCTGTTCTTCGGCATCGGCGGCTCGACGCTGCGCTGTGCCGTCGGCGCGTATGCCGAAAAGTCCCGCGTCTTCAGTACGCAGAAAACCTCGCCGCCGTCCGTCAGTCTGCGCATTGCCGCGACGAAATACGGCATTGCGCTCTCGCTGCTTGATGCCGACGGAAACTGCGCAGACGAGGCGATTGTCATTACGCGGGACAGCACGGGCGCCTTCTGCTGCCTGATGACCGGTGCGGACGGCGGCGGATTCGACAGCCCTGCCGTTGTACCGCGTGACAGCCTGTATACGGCAAAAATCTGCTACAGCAGCAGCACGGACACGGATTTCGGCTGCACGGCGCTCTCTCTGCTGCCCGTTCCGTCCTCTGACGGCACGGCGAAATATCTGCCCGACCTGCTGTTTGCGCAGGCGGGACAGATTGCCGGAGACGGCACCGTCCTGCTCAACGGCGAGCGCTTCTATGTCCTCGGCGGGAGCTGGTATCTGCGCGATGCCGAAGCAGACGCCGTCTGACACCGTCTGACGCCCGCAGCGCTTCCCTGTCGCACTGGGGCTGATTTCTGCATATACTGTCCTGACGGGGCATCGCGTCCCGTCGCTGAGCAGCCGGCAGAAGCAGTCCCGGTGCTGCTTTTTGACCGGGCATCTGCCGGCGTCCACGCCATACACGAAAGGACAGGGAGAATCATGTTTCATCCGAGACTGACCGCACCGGACGACGACAATCCGTATTATATTGCGGATGACGAGGGCGGACTGAATCCGGGGATTCCGCGTCCGAAGGACTCTGATCTGCACTTTGCGAACTGTGTCTTTTACGCGCTTGGGCGCTACGCGGAGAATTACGGGAAATGGCTGCCGTCCGTCAACGCAGAGGATCTGATCCGTGCGGCAGAGGACATGGGGCTGCGGGTCAGTCAGCGGCCGGAGCCCGGTGCGCTGGCGGTCTGGGCAAAGGGAAAGACGGCAGACGGCGCAGACGGTGCGGGTCATGTGGCGGCGGTCGAGCAGGTCAACCGCGACGGAAGCATTGTGACCTCGGAATCGGGCTGGCACGCGAAAAAGTCATTCTGGACGCAGACCCGCCGCGACGACGGCAACTGGGGGCAGGGCAGAGACTACCGGTTTCTGGGGTTCATTCTGCCGCCGGAGCCGGATCCGGTACTGCGCAAGGGAGACAGGGGCAGTGCGGTGCGCGAGATGCAGCGTTGTCTGGCCGGCTGCGGATATCTGCGCAGCGGAGAGATTGACGGGGATTTCGGGAAGATCACGCTGGGGGCGGTCTGCGGGTTCCAGCTGGAGCAGCATCTGGAGGTAGACGGCGTATGCGGGCCGCGGACATGGGAAGCGCTGCGGCAGGCGGGGAGCTGATTTCTGAAGTTCCCCGCAAGCCCAAACTAAAGTTTTTGGTCGAGCTTTTTGCGCGGAGCCCGCGCCGGGCCGGCAGTGCCGGCAGCCGACTCCTAAAGTTCTCTGCGGGGTAAACCGGAGCTTTGGGGCGCACACGAAAATAAAGTTTTTGGTCGAGCTTTTTTGTGGGGAGCCCCCGCGGGCAATTCCTAAAGTTCTCTGCGGGACAAACCGGAGC
>JAFPQL010000199.1 GCA_017414145.1 Oscillospiraceae bacterium
CGGATGCGGCTGCGGTTGTTTCGGATGCGGCAGCCGTTGTCTCTGCGGCGGTCACGGCAGCCGTGGTCTCGGCGGGTTTGTCCTTCGTCTCGCTGCACGCGGTCATAGAGATGCAAAGTGCCGCGAGCAGCATGGTCATACATGTTTTCTTCATATATTATCCTCATTTCCTTGATTTACTGCAATGTCTGTCCCCAGAGAATCCTGCCGTTCTGTGCAGAAGCAAGCGCATCGGCATATGAGCGGATATTTGCGAGATATTCCGCCTCGCGCTTTTTGGAGCGCCGCCCCTTTGCCTGATAGAGCACCTGTTCAAAATAGCCGTCACACTGGATTCTGAAATCCTCCGCATCCTCGTGGCAGAAAAAGTTGATTGCCGCTTTATAGCAGATTTGTCCCCCGCCGGATTCCGCAGTCAGCATGACCTTTACCGCGCGGCGCGGGATATCATGCAGTACGCATTCCGCCGGAACATATTCCTGATAAATATTCAGTGCATCCATGATTATGCCTTTCTCGCAATATAAAGCAGGCGCTCGCTTTCGGGTGTCGGAGCGCCGTAGGTGTCGCCGTCGAGCGTATCCAGCAGCGTCAGACCGGTTTCCGCGAGCAATTGCCGGATGATTTCGTCGGAATAGACACGCTCCGTGAACTGCTCGGTGATTCTGCGGTACTTGTTCCCTTCAAGCTGTTCAAAGAAGTCAAGCTGAATCTCCACCGGATATTCCGGCGCTTCGTCCGTGAGATGATTCTGCCAGACGCAGACCGCCTCCGGCAGCTCGTACACAAAGCACTGTTCACCGAGCAGCTTCCGGTGCTTGTACGCGGTATTCACATCAAAGACGAACAGTCCGCCCGGCTCCGCAAACAGGCTGACACGCGCAAAAACGCGCTTTACGTCCTGCACGGAGGGCAGATGGTTGATGCTGTCGAGCGTGCAGAGCGTCACGCAGACCGTGCCGTACAAATCCAGCGCGCGCATATCCTGCTGCAAATACTGAATCGGCAGTCCGCTGTCATATTTCTTGTCGAGCGCTTCATTGAGCATATCCGCCGAGCCGTCGATGCCGATGACATCCCAGCCGCGCTTTGCCATTTCCTCGGAGAGCGAGCCCGTGCCGCATGCCAGATCAACCAGAATATGCTCCGGCATGGGTTCATTCAGGTGTGCGCGGATGAGCCGGTCGAGTGCGTCGGCGCGTTCGGCATAACGGACATTTTTGGTCAGCGCGTCGTAATAGGCGGCAAATGTGCCGTAGCTGTTCACTGTTTCTTGTCCTCTTGTTCCGCCTTTGCCTTGAGACGCGCAAAGACGATTTCATAGCCGCCGGAGCTGACGCGGCTGGAAAGCGAGCGGTTCACGCGGCTGATGGTTGCGGTGCTGGTGCCGGTTTCGCTGACGATATCGGCATAGCGGCGGTCTTCGGAGAGCAGCTTTGCAATCTGGTAGCGCTGTGCGATGGCATCCAGCTCCTGCGGCGTGCAGAGGTCCTGCAAAAAGCATGCAGCCTCGTCGGCGGTCTCCAGAACGGCAAATGCCTCGTAAAGATCCTGCAAATTCGGGCTGCGGTCAGATTTGGAATGTTTCGGCATAACAATGCTCCTTCCTCTCAAAAAGTCCTGTACCTCTATTTTAGCATATTACAGCGTAAAAGTAAAGCCCTTTTTGAAAAAAAGCGGGAGAAACCGGCTCCGGACAGTTAGGAGTTAGGAGCTAGGAGCTAGGAGTTAGCGCGTTCA
>JAFPQL010000200.1 GCA_017414145.1 Oscillospiraceae bacterium
CGAGATGTTCACTATTCGCACTACGGCAGAATGTGCCCGATCGAGACGCCGGAAGGTCCGAACATCGGTCTGATCTCCTATCTCGCATCGTTTGCGCGCATCAATGTCTACGGCTTCATCGAGGCACCGTACCGCAAGGTCGATAAGGAAACCGGCATCGTCACGAATGAGGTCGTCTACATGACCGCCGATGTCGAGGATACCTTCCATGTCGCACAGGCGAACGAACCGCTGACCGAGGACGGCAGATTTGCCAACCGCCGCGTCACGGCGCGCCACCGCGACCAGATCCTTGAGTGCGATCCTTCTCTGATTGACTACATGGATGTGTCGCCGAAGATGGTTGTCTCCGTTGCGACCGCCATGATTCCGTTCCTGGAAAACGACGACGCGAACCGTGCCCTCATGGGCTCGAATATGCAGCGTCAGGCTGTTCCGCTGCTCAAGACCGAGCGCCCGTTTGTCGGCACCGGTATGGAGTACAAGGCGGCTGTCGATTCCGGCGTCTGCGTGCTGGCAAAGCGCGACGGCGTTGTCGCAGAGGTCAGCGCCGATGAGATCGTCGTCCGCTACGGCGCGGGCGAGGAGGATATTGACAGCTATCAGCTCATCAAGTTCCAGCGCTCGAACCAGGGTACCTGCGTCAACCAGCGCCCGATCGTCGCGGTCGGCGATACCGTCAAGGCCGGCGATGTCATCGCGGACGGCCCGGCAACCTGCGACGGCGAAATCTCCCTCGGCAAGAACGCCCTGATCGGCTTCATGACATGGGAGGGCTACAACTACGAGGACGCGGTTCTGCTCAATGAGCGCCTTGTCCGCGAGGATGTGTTCACCTCTGTTCACATCGAGGAGTATGAGCTCGAATGCCGCGACACCAAGCTCGGTCCGGAGGAGATTACCCGCGACATCCCGAATGTCGGTGAGGATGCCCTCAAGGACCTCGACGACCGCGGCATCATCCGCATTGGCGCGGAGGTTCATGCCGGTGATATTCTGGTCGGCAAGGTCACCCCGAAGGGCGAAACCGAGCTGACGGCCGAGGAGCGTCTGCTCAGAGCCATTTTCGGCGAAAAGGCACGCGAGGTGCGCGACAATTCGCTGAAGGTGCCACACGGCGAATCCGGCATCGTGGTCGATGTCAAGATCTTCGACCGCGAAAACTGCGACGAGCTGGGTCCCGGCGTCAATCAGATCGTCCGCTGCTATATCGCGCAGAAGCGCAAGATCTCGGTCGGCGACAAGATGGCGGGCCGTCACGGAAACAAGGGCGTTGTCTCCCGCATTCTGCCGGAGGCGGATATGCCGTTCCTCGAAGACGGTACGCCGCTGGACATCTGCCTGAACCCGCTGGGCGTTCCGTCCCGTATGAACATCGGTCAGGTGCTGGAGGTTCACCTCGGCATGGCCGCCAAGGCACTGGGCTGGCACATCATGACGCCGGTCTTCGACGGTGCGCATGAGGACGACATCCGCCGCTGCTTCCGCCTCGCGCAGGAGCGCAATGACGAAATCAACGCGAACAAGACCGAGCAGACCTTCACGCTGGCGCCGATGGACAAGGTCATTGATACCACATCCATCCCGCTCTCCGAGGACGGCAAGTTCACGGTCTACGACGGCAGAACCGGTGAGAAGTTCGACAACCGCGTCACCGTCGGCTATATGTACTATCTGAAGCTCCACCACCTCGTAGACGATAAGATCCACGCCCGTTCGGTCGGTCCGGACTCGCTCGTCACCCAGCAGCCGCTGGGCGGTAAGGCACAGTTCGGCGGCCAGCGCTTCGGCGAAATGGAGGTCTGGGCACTGGAGGCCTACGGCGCCGCTTATACGCTGCAGGAAATCCTGACGGTCAAGTCTGACGATACGACCGGCCGTGTCAACACCTACGAGGCAATCGTCAAGGGTCAGAATGTCCCGAAGCCGGGCATTCCGGAGTCCTTCAAGGTTCTGATTAAGGAAATGCAGTCTCTGGGTCTCGATGTCCGCGTGCTGGACGAGGACGGCGCCGAGATTGATCTGAAGATGACCTTCGATGACGATATCCAGCCGCAGGGTCCGCTGGAATTCGCAGATGAAAATACCGCCGATACCACCAGCTACGGCGAGGATGCCATGGGCGAGGCCGGCTACGGCACCGCTGAGTACGGCAAGGACACCGAGCTGATTGAGAACGACGGCACTGCACCGCAGATGCCCGCTGAGGAAGCCGATGAACTCGACTTCAGCCTGCCGGACGATGCTGCGGATTTCACCGGCGAGGATGAATTCTGACCGCAGGGTCTGTTGGAAGAATCCGGATGCGCGGCGGGGATGAACGCCCCGTCACCGCGTGTCTGCGGCGATTTGCGCACGGGCAGGCAGTCTGCCGCGTGCAGAGAATATAGGAGGGAACGCTTTGGAATTCACCACCTTTGATTCCATTAAAATCGGCCTTGCTTCTCCGGAGCAGATCCGGAACTGGAGCTACGGCAAAGTCGAACGCCCTGAGACAATCAATTACCGCACACAGAAGCCGGAAAAGGGCGGTCTGTTCTGCGAAAAGATATTCGGACCGACGAAGGACTGGGAATGCTACTGCGGCAAATTCAAGAAGGTGCGCTTCAAGGGCAAGGTCTGCCCGAACTGCGGCGTCGAGATCACCAGAGCCAAGGTGCGCCGCGAGCGCATGGGTCACATCGAGCTGGCAGCACCGGTTGCGCATATCTGGTATTTCAAGGGAACACCGGCCTGCATCCGTCAGGTGCTGGGCGATATCTCCCAGAAGGACCTCGAAGCGGTCATCTACTTCACAAAGTATATCGTCACCGATCCGGGCGAACAGATCAGTGACGGACAGTATATCTCCGGCCTTGTCAAGCAGCAGACGCTGACCGAGGAGGAGTATTCCGCCGCCCGTGCCAAGAACCCCGATTCCTTTAAGGCGGAGATCGGTGCCGAGGCCATCCTGCACCTGCTGCAGGAGTACAGCCAGGATCGCTATGACCTGTTCCGCGACCGGCTGATCGACGAGGGCAAGCTCACGCTGGAGCCCGACGAAATGGAAGCCTGCCGGAACTGCGAGCTCGGCAAAAACTGCCGCGAGTGCTCCTTCTGCGAGAGCTGTGCGGACGAGGAGTGGAAGAACAACCTCGTCATGCACTGCGACGCGCTCAAGGAAGAGGTCAGAAAGCTCGATGAAAAGTCGCAGAACCGCACCACCTCGCAGAAGAGCCAGAAGCGCGGCAAGCTGCTGAAGCGTCTGGAGATTCTGGAGGCGTTCCGCCAGTCCGGCAACCGTCCGGAATGGATGGTCATGACCGTTCTGCCGGTCATTCCGCCGGATATCCGCCCGATGGTCATGCTGGACGGCGGCAGATATGCCACCTCGGACCTCAATGACCTCTACCGCAGAGTCATCAACAGAAACAACCGTCTGGAGAGAATGCTCCAGCTCAATGCACCGAGCATCATCGTCCGCAACGAAGCGCGTATGCTTCAGGAAGCAGTCGATGCGCTCATCGACAACGGCAGACACGGCAAGGATGTCACCGGTCCGAATAACAGAAAGCTGAAATCGCTCTCTGATATCCTCAAGGGCAAGCAGGGACGTTTCCGTCAGAACCTGCTCGGTAAGCGTGTTGACTATTCC
>JAFPQL010000201.1 GCA_017414145.1 Oscillospiraceae bacterium
ATTCTTCATTGAGAAAGCTTCCTATTCTGCTGTCTTCTTCATTGATACGCTTTATATTCATTTTCAATCGCCTCAAAAATAAAAATACAACGGGTTACCCAAATCCTGGTTTCTTTTATTACGGCTGCGGCAGACAGCATTTCCGGTCGGCCGATATTCCCGAAACGGAGGCGGACACTGCCGCCCGGCACGGAACAGTCCGTCAGTCCGCTGTCAGAAACCCGAAATGCTCCAGCGCCTGTGCCACGCCGTCGTGCCACAGATCTGCGGTCACATAATCCGCATACGGAATCAGCTTTTCCCCGTTACCCATTGCGACCGATGTGCCGCAGGCGGCAAACATCGGCAGATCGTTCAGACTGTCTCCGATGGCATAGGCATCCTCACGGCGCATTCCGTAATGTGCCAGCACATACTCGATGCCGGTTTTCTTGCTGTACGGCAGCGGAACCATTTCCGCAAAGCCCCACCCGCGGTCTATGAATGTGAAATGCGGCGCGATGCCCGCTTTGAACCGCGCAAGATCCGTCTGCGCATCATACGCAATGACAAATTTGTCAAAGCTGAAATCCGCGTCCGACACCTTCCGCCAGACATTCTTCTCCTGCATCCGGAAGGTGTCCCGGATGACCGTGACAAACGGCAGCTCGCGGGCATCCGGATCAAAGAAAAAGGCGTCGCGGCGTTCGTAGAGCGGGGATGCCCCGCAGCTTCGGATCAGCGCCGCGGTTTCGCGGCAGAGCGCCTGCGGGTTTGTCGCGTAAAATAGCTCCTCGCCCTCACATTCGATATAAGTGCCGCAGCCGCAGATATAGCCGTCAAAGCCAAGCTCCCGCACATCCGCATCGACATTGACGACGGGTCTGCCGGTGTTGACATAGAGCAGATTGCCTGCGGCTCTGGCTCTGCGGAGCGCGTCCGGTGTGCCGGCGGGGACAAAGTGCGAAGCGGAGTCCTCCATCAGCGTGCCGTCGATGTCAAAAAACATGATCTTCCGCACGGGATTACACCTTCTTCAGCAGGCTGACCAGCTCCAGCGCACCCAGCGCACAGTCATATCCCTTGTTGCCTGCCTTTGTGCCGGCGCGCTCGACCGCCTGCTCGATTGTATCGGTCGTCAGCACGCCGAACAGCACCGGTACGCCTGTTTCCAGCGATACGGCGGCGATGCCCTTTGAAACCTCCGCGCAGACATAGTCATAGTGCGAGGTTGCACCGCGGATGACCGCACCGACGCAGATCACGGCGTCGTATTTGCCGGAGCCCGCCAGCTTTTTTGCCAGCAGGGGAATTTCAAATGCCCCCGGTACCCATGCCAGCGCGATGTCGTCCTCCGCGACGCCGTGACGGCGCAGGCAGTCCTCCGCACCGCCGACCAGCTTTGCTGTGATGAACTCATTGAACCGCGACGCGACGATTGCGATCCGCAGCCCGTTTCCCTCGTAAATACCTTCCAGAACCTTCATGCCGGTACTCCTTTCAGACTGTTTCATCCGGCGCATCTGCGATGTGCAGCAGATGCCCCATTTTTTCCTGTTTGGTCCGCAGATAGAAGCGGTTTTCCTTTTTCGGCGGAATTGCGATCGGCTCCCGCGAGACGATCTCGATGCCGTACTCGGACAGATCGGTGATTTTCTCCGGATTGTTTGTCATGATCCGGAGCTGCACCGCGCCGAGCGAC
>JAFPQL010000202.1 GCA_017414145.1 Oscillospiraceae bacterium
CACCGAAATCAAGAACCGGCAGTGCATCATCGTCACCGACCTGCCGTATATGGTCAACAAGGCCGAGCTGATCAAGACGATTGCGGACCTTGCCAAGGACAAGCGCGTCGAGGGCATTCACGATATCCGCGACGAAACCGGCAAGGAAGGACAGCGCATCTGCATCGAGCTGAAAAAGGATGCGAACGCCAATCTCGTGCTGAACCAGCTCTTCCGCTATACGCAGCTTCAGGATACCTACGGCGTCATCATGCTGGCGCTGGTCAACGGCATTCCGCGGGAGCTGTCGCTCAAACAGATTCTGGAGGAATATCTGAACCACCAGATTGATGTGGTGGAGCGCGCAACGCGCTTTGAGCTGAAAAAGGCAAGAGAGCGCGGACATATTTTGCAGGGCTTTCTGGTCGCACTGGACTTCATCGACGAGGTGGTCGAGATTCTGCGGTCGTCCAAGTCGATTCCGGAGGGCAAGGAGCGCCTGATGGCGCGCTTTGCGGAATCTGACCTGACGGCGCTGCTCGACAGCCCGAATTACCGTGCGGCAATGGGTCCCGCAGTCGATGCCTGCGAGAAGGACTATCCGACGGTCGGACTCTCCGAAGCGCAGGCAGACGCGATTGTGGCGATGCGTCTGGGCCAGCTCACCGGTCTGGAAAAGGAGAAGATTCTGAACGAGGTCACCGGCATCTGCGACAAGATTGTCGATCTGCGCGATATCCTCGCACACCGCGAGCGTGTGCTGGGCATCATCCGCGACGATCTGGAGGAGATCCGCGGCAAATACGGCGACGAGCGCCGGACGGAAATTGAAAATATCAGCGGTGAAATGGACATCGAGGATCTGATTCCGGTCGAGGACTGCGTCGTCACTTACACGAACTTCGGCTATATCAAGCGGGTGCCGCTGTCCGTCTACAAGTCGCAGAAGCGCGGCGGCAGAGGCGTCACGGGCATGAAGCAGCGCGAGGAGGACTTTGCCTCTGAGATGTTTGTCGCGTCCAGCCATGACCATGTGCTGTTCTTCACAAACCGCGGCATCATGTTCGATCTGAAATGCTTTGAAATCCCGATGGGCGGCAAGGATTCAAAGGGTACCAATATGGTCAATCTGCTGCCGCTCTCTGAAAATGAAAAAATCGCCGCGATGATGAAGGTCAGCGAGTTCAAGGACGACAGCTTCATCGTCATGGTGACGAAAAACGGCAAAATCAAGCGCACACCGCTGCCGGCATATAAGAATGTCCGCAAGAACGGCATCATTGCGATCAAGCTGGAGGAGGGCGATGAAATCGCCGGCGTCCGCATGACAAACGGCGGCGACCAGCTCTTTGTCGCAACGAGAAACGGCATGGCCATCCGCACACCGGAGACCTGTATCCGTCCGCAGGGCAGAAGCGCACACGGCGTCCGCATCATGAAGCTGCGCGGAGATGACGAGATTGTCTCGATGGCGCGTGCAAGAGAGGGCGCGACTTTGCTGACCGTCACGGAAAAGGGCTTTGGCAAGCGCACGGACATCGAGAGCTATCCGCTGAGAAACCGCGGCGGTTACGGCGTCACGAACTATAAGCCGGACGAGGAGCGCGGCAGAGTCTGCGGCATCAAGGTCGTCGATGAAACCGACGATATCATCATGATTTCAAGCGACGGCATCATCATCCGGATCCGCACGGCGGATATCCGCGTCATGGGCAGAATTGCCAAGGGCGTGCGCGTCATGCGCGTGACGGAGGACGGCAGAGTGATGTCCTTTACCCGTACCGAGCACGACGATTCCGCGGAGATGTCCGAGGTCGAGCAGCTTTCCGAGGAGGAGCTCCGGGCGCAGGAGCAGGAGGCGCAGGCGGCGGAATCCGCCGAGGCAGCCGTCACGGAGCCGGATGAACCGGAAACCGAGGAGCCTGACGAGCCCGACGAGCCCGATGACGATGCGTCCGGCGAGGACGAGGCATAAGCCGGCGCTGCCGCAGAGGGGGCGCTTATGGAAGCGAAACAGCAGACACCGTCACCCCGCAGCGCCGCAGAACGGGTGCTGCTCCTGCTGGCGGGCAGTCTGTTTGTCCAGATTTTCTGCTGGGCGGTCTACGATCATCTGAAGCTGACCGTCTGGTTCTGCGGGCTTTCCGCTGTCGTGACCGCCGTGCTGTATCATTTTGTGCAGCGTGATCAGGGCGCGGCGGGTTCGCCGAAAACGGTGTTTTTTGCAGCAATTCTGCTGCCGCTGCTGCTCAGTGCGGCACTGACCGTCACGCTGCTGCTGCGGCACCGGGAGCTCAGCCTGCTGGGCGCTGCCGCGGACGGCGTTTCGCCGCTGACCGAGCTGACGGCGCTGTATTCTGCCAGACTGCTGGTGAACGGCATCCCGCTGCTGATATTTGCGGCGGCAGATGCGGTAGTCCGGCGGCGGCATCCGGCAAAGGAGCGTGTGCGGCATGAAGAGAAAGCTGAGTAATTTTCTGATCCTGCTGCTGTTTCCGTTTCACCTGCTTCTGCTTTGGTATATGCAGGATATGCAGAACCGGACAGCGTTTCTGCTGATGGTGCTTCTGGTACAGGCAGCGGATTTTGTGCTCTCCTTCCGGCAGATGCGGATTTTTTCAGAGAAGGGCGGCGGTTTTTCCGGCTTTGCGGCACGGTTTCTGCCGTATCTCCTTCTGAAGCTTCTGATTGCCGGAGCGGACGGCATCATAACATATTTCTGGCACGAATCTGATTTTATCGTGATCCTCAGCACGGACGGACTGTGGTTTGCAGTCTGCGCGGCGGAGATGCTGCTCTGTGCGCTGGTCGTGTTTGTGACCGGATGGGCGCGTTCGATGCTCGATCACGATCAGAAATAACACGCAGAAAGGACGGTTCTCTCATCATGACAAATGCAGAGATCCTCTCGCACATTGACCACACAATCCTGAAGCCGGACGCAAAATGGGATGATATTGCGCAAATTTGTGAAGAAGCGCTCACCTATCATACCGCATCGGTCTGCATCCCGTCTTACTGGGTTTCCCGCGCAAAGGCGGCCTATCCCGCGCTCAATGTCTGCACGGTGATCGGCTTCCCGCTCGGCTATCAGCCGGCGTCCGTCAAGCAGTTTGAGGCGGCGGAGGCCGTGTCGGACGGCGCGGACGAAATCGACATGGTCATCAACATTTCCGCACTGAAAAGCGGAGATGACGAAACGGTTCTCCGGGAGATTCAGGCGGTGCGTGCGGCCTGTGAGGAGCAGATTCTGAAGGTAATCGTCGAGACCTGCTGTCTGACGCAGGACGAAAAGGTACGCGTGTGCAGGCTGGTTTCCGAGGGCGGCGCCGATTATATCAAGACCTCGACGGGCTTCGGCACTGCCGGCGCAGAATTGGAAGATATTGCGCTGTTTCGTGCCAACATCGCGGCGCATTTGAAGATCAAGGCGGCGGGCGGCATCCGCACCAGAGAGCAGATGGAGGCATTTCTGGCGGCGGGCTGTGACCGCATCGGGTGCAGCGCGGCGCGTATCCTGTTTGACGGCGTATGAAGCCGGACATTCTGCTTTCGGGCAGCGCACCGGACAGCGGAATGCTGATTTTTCGCGTCTACGCGGCGGAAATTCCCGAAACGGAACGGAAGCAGGCGCACCGTGCGGAGCATTTCGCGGCACTGGAGCTGCTGAGTGCGGCGCTGAAGGAGGATTTCGGCGTCACCCATGCGGCAATCCGGCGCACCGGACTTGAAAAGCCGCGTCTGCTGCACAGATTCCTGCATATGAATCTCTCACACTGCAAGGGGCTCGCGGTCTGCGCGGTCGGGCGGCTGCCGCTCGGCGTCGATGCGGAGGCGCCCCGCGCCGTGAAGCCGCATCTGCTGCAAAAGGTCTGCACGGCGGCAGAAACGGCAGAGATTCTCGCCGCGGACGACCCGGAGACAGCCTTTTCGCGGCGCTGGACACTCAAGGAGGCCTATGCAAAGCTGACGGGCGCGGGCATCCGCACGCCGTTTGACCGGCTGGCGTTCTCGCTGGCGGACGGCATCCGGTTCCTGCATCCCGATGCGGGGCGGCTCCGTTTTTTTCAGATGACGCGGCCGTCATCGCACATCATCTCACTCTGCCTGCCCGACGGCAGCTACACCGTGCAGGCGGGCAGCGGCATGACATTCCGCTGAAGAGACAGAACAGAATATAAGAGAGGGTGTTTCTCATGCTGACCATTGATCTGAGGGGACAGACCGCCCTGATTACCGGTGCATCCGGTATGCTGGGGCGGGTGATTGCGCGCGTCTTTGCGGACTGCGGCGCAAATCTGATTTTGCATTATTATCACGGCAAGGAGCAGGCGGAGGCGCTGGCGGGAGAGCTCAGGGGCAGAACCGGACGGCGCATTCTGACGGTGTACGCGGATGTGACCGATGCGGATTCCGTTGCGGAAATGCAGCGCAGAGTCGCGGGGTCTGCCGTCGGGATGCCGGATATTCTGGTTCACAATGCCGTGATTCAATATGAACAGAAGCCGCTGCTGGAGCAGCCGCTTGCCGATTTTGACAGTCAGTACGGCTCCTGCGTCATGCAGACCGTCCACATGGCGAAGGCGTTTGTCCCGGCGATGATCAAAAAAGGCGCCGGCGGACGCATTGTTGTCATCAACACCGAATGCGCGGCACTCTGCGAGGAGGGCTGGAGCGCCTATTCCGCCGCAAAGCGCGGTCTGGACGGCATCGTCCGCGTGCTGGCGAAGGAGCTTGGGCCGAACGGCATCACGGTCAATCAGGTGGCGCCGGGCTGGACGATCACGGAGAACGACCGCCGCAATCACACGGAATCGCATCCGGACTACGAGGCGACCGTGCCGCTCAGACGCCGCGGCACAGACGAGGAAATCGCGCAGATGTGCGCTTTTCTGGCGTCTCCGCTCGCGTCCTTCACGACCGGTGCGTATATCCCCGTTTCGGGCGGCCGCGTGATGCCGGGCATCTGATGCAGACCGCCGGAAGGACAGCGAGGACTGTGACGGAACCTCAGCCAGATCACGGCATCTGCCGTGTGGATATTAAATTTCGGAGGAAAACAAATGAGCACAAACAGTTATGAATCCCCGTTTTGTACCCGTTACGCGAGCAAGGAGATGCAGTATCTCTTTTCCGCGGACAAGAAGTTTACAACATGGCGCCGCCTCTGGGTCGCGCTGGCCAGAGCCGAGCATGAGCTCGGTCTGAATGTCACCGCGGAGCAGGTCGCGGAGCTGGAGGCACATATCACGGACATTGACTACGAGGCGGCGGCAAAGCGCGAAAAGGAATGCCGGCACGATGTCATGTCCCATGTCTACGCCTACGGCCTCTGCTGCCCGAATGCCAAGGGCATCATTCATCTGGGCGCAACCTCGTGCTATGTCGGCGACAATACCGATATCATCATCATGCGCGATGCGCTGAAGCTCGTCCGCTCAAAGCTCGTCGCCGTGCTGAAGAATCTTGCGAAATTCGCGGAGGAGTGGAAGGCACAGCCCTGTCTGGCATATACGCACTGTCAGCCCGCACAGCTCACGACCGTCGGCAAGCGTGCGACCCTCTGGATGAATGAGCTGCTGCTCGATTTGGAATCACTCGATTTTGAGCTCGGCAGAATGAAGCTGCTCGGCTCCAAGGGCACGACCGGCACACAGGCATCCTTCATGGAGCTCTTTGCAGGCGACGGCTCGAAGATCCGCGAAATGGAGCGCAGAATCGCCGCGGAAATGGGCTTTGCGCCGGATGCGGTCGTGCCGGTTTCCGGTCAGACCTATTCGCGCAAGGTCGATGCACAGGTGCTCAATGTCCTCTCCGGCATCGCGCAGTCCGCGATGAAATTCGCAAACGATATGCGCCTGCTGCAGTCCTTCAAGGAAATGGAGGAGCCGTTTGAGTCCGGTCAGATCGGCTCGTCTGCAATGGCGTACAAGCGCAATCCGATGCGCTGTGAGCGGATTACCGCGCTGGCGAGATACCTGATCACCGACACGCTGAACCCGGCGTTCACGGCAGGTACCCAGTGGTTCGAGCGGACGCTGGACGACTCCGCAAACAAGCGTATTGCCGTTGCGGAGGGCTTCCTCGCGGCAGACGCCATTCTCAACATCATGATGAATGTCACATCGGGCATGGTGGTCTATCCGGCGGTCATCCGGCAGAGAGTCATGGCGGAGCTTCCGTTCATGGCGACCGAAAATGTCATCATGGATGCGGCGGCAAAGGGCGGCGACCGGCAGGAGCTGCACGAGCATATCCGCGTTCACTCGATGGCGGCGGGCGCCGAGGTCAAGCAGAAGGGCCTCAAAAACGACCTCTGCGAGCGCATCGTCGCGGACCCGATCTTCGGCGTGACGGCACAGGAGCTGGAAAGCCGCCTCGATCCGGCAAATTATACCGGAAGAAGCGTGCAGCAGGTTGAGGAATTCCTCGCGGAGTACATCGCACCCGTGATCGCGGAGGCGGAATCCGCTGACGAGGTGGAGCTGACCGTCTGAGCGGCGATCTCCTGACATCTCAGGGTACAGCATTGAAAAATTTTGCGGAAGCATGACGGAATTTGCTGTAAATCTCTTGACATCTTTTGAAAAATGCTCTATAATAAAAGATGTCTGTCGGCAGAATCGTGAAACTCACTGCCGATATATGCAAGGAAACAAGGAGGCATGGCAGTGAAGAGCAAGAAATCTGTCTTTTTCATCGTGTTCATTCTGATTATCGCATTTGCGGCTTCCACCGTAATCGGTATCCGGAATCAGTACGGTGATCTGACAACCGTCTATATCAAGGGCGTAAAGGATATCCGATACGGCATTGATATTCAGGGCGGCGTGGATGTAACATTCGGTCCCGCGGATGATGTTGACGCGACGACGGCACAGCTGGAGGCTGTTGAGGAGGTCATGAAGGCCCGTCTGGTCTCGCTCGGCGTCAACGACTACGAGGTCTATGTGGACGACAGCAATGACAAGGTCATCGTCCGCTTCCCGTGGAAGTCCGGCGAGGAGAACTTCGACCCGAAGAAGGCGGTCGAGGAGCTCGGCGAAACCGCAAAGCTCCAGTTCCGCAAGGGCTACACTTACCAGAGCGTGGCAGCCGAGGACGGCAGCACGACGATCATTCCGGGCGGCGAGGTCATTCTTGAGGGCTCGGATGTCGAGGAGGCATACGTCGGCAACGCTTACGACAGAAACGGCAATCTTGAGATCGGCAAATATTCCGTCAACCTCAGACTGAAGGAGAGCGGAAAGAACGCCTTCTCTCAGGCAACGCAGGATGCCGTCAACAAGCATGTGGAGTATCTCGATGTCAACGGCTCCAATTCCCGCTATGTCATCTCGATCTGGATGGATACAAACTGCATTTCCTATCCGGGCGTCAACGATGTCATCACGGACGGCAGCGCGCAGATTACCGGCGATTTTGATTACGACAGCGCAAAGGCGCTGGCCGACAAGATCAACGGCGGCGCACTCCCCTTCAATCTCAAGACCGGTACCTTCAAGATCATTTCGCCGAGCATGGGCTCCGGCGCACTGAAGATCATGGTCATGTCCGGTATCATCGCACTGATTCTCATTATGATCTACATGATCGTGCTGTACCGTCTGCCGGGCTTTGTCGCGGCGATCGCGCTGGTCGGACAGGTTGCCGGCACGCTGGCGGTCATCTCCGGCTACTTCGGCTTTGAGGATTCCAACACGCTGACCATCCCCGGCATTGCGGGTATCATCCTCGCAATCGGCATGGGCGTGGACTGCAACATCATCACCGGCGAGCGCATCAAGGAGGAGCTGAATACCGGCAAGTCCCTGAAGGCTGCGCTGAAGTCCGCGTACAAGCGTTCGTTCACCTCGATTCTCGACGGTAATGTCACCGTCATCATCGTGGCGATCATCCTGATGGGCGCGTTCGGCGTGTCCACGAGCTTCTTCGCCAAGCTGCTGAAATTCCTGTTCACCTGGTTCGGCGTCTCCACGGAGGGTACAATCTATTCCTTCGGCTTCACGCTGCTGACCGGTGTCATCTTCAACTTTATCATGGGTGTTCTGGCTTCCCGTCTGATGCTGACCTCCCTTTCGCAGTTCAAGTGCTTCCAGAACAGAAAGCTGTACGGAGGTAAGGAAAAATGAGCAAGCAGAATACAAACATCAAAAACATTACAGAGCAGGTGCGTGTCCGTGACTTCTACGGCACCCGCAAGGTGTTCTTTGTCCTCTCCGCACTGCTGATGGCCGCCGTGCTGGCGTTCTGCTTCATCCGCGGCGTCAATATCTCGATTGAATTCAAGGGCGGCACGCTCTCGACCTATTCCTATGACGGTTCGGTCAGTGAATCCGACCTCTCGAAAACCGCAAATGAGTATCTGAACACGCTGGTCAAGGTCACGACCGGTGAAACCTACACCGGCGAGACCCAGAAGACCTTTACCCTGTCCTTCAATCTGGACGGCGGCAAGGCGTTCAGCGGCGAAATGCAGCAGGAAATGCTGGCAAAGCTGCAGGAAGCCTATCCGGATGCCAAGATTGAGGCACTGGAGTCGAATGATGTCGCGCCGACCTCCGGCAAGACCTTCCTGATGAAGTGCCTGGTCGCGGCGGTCTTTGCGGCAGTCGTGCTGATCCTGTATATCGCATGGAGATTCAAGCGCATTTCCGGCTGGAGCGCCGGTATCTTCGCAGTCGTCGCGCTGCTGCACGACCTCGTGGTCGTCTTCGGCACCTTCGTCGTGCTGGGCTTTGAGATCGACACGAACTTCATGGCGGTCATCCTGACCATCCTCGGCTACTCGGTCAACGACACCATCGTCATCTACGACCGGATCCGTGAGAATCAGGGTCTGCTGCCGAAGGAGACCAAGCTGAGCGATCTGGTCAACCTCTCGCTGAGCCAGACGATGAAGCGTACCGTCCGCACTTCGATCACGACGATCACTGCGATGCTGATCGTGACGATTCTGGCGACTGTCAACCATGTGGATTCGATCCTGCGGTTCAGCATTCCGATGACGGTCGGTATGATCTCCGGCTGCTACTCGTCGCTGTGCCTCGCACCGATGCTCTGGACGGCATGGAAGACCCGCTGCGCAAAGAAAGACTGAGCAAACAGAAGAAACAGTTTACACCGCAGCTTTCGGTTTCGGGAGAGAAACCGGAGGCTGCGGTGCTGCTTTCTGTCAATGGGTACGGGGAAATGCCCGTCCGCCGCGCAAATCGGGGAAAAAATGCCGCTGCCGCCGCGGTTTCCTTGTGCGAATTCATGAAAATCGGCGGAGCATCTTGCGTTTTGCTGCTTTACTGTGTTATAATACAGCAGTATAGTAGGCAAAAAACATCGAAAGCGGAGGAAATCTCATGAGAGCCGCCGTATCCACTTCCTGCCTCTTTCCGAAACCGACCGAGGACGCCCTCTATGATCTGTGTCTGCTCGGTGTGCAGACCGTTGAAATCCAGCTCAATGCGCCCTCTGAATGCAAGCCGGTCTTTGTCAATGATCTGGCGGCACTGCTGAGCCGCTTCGGTGTCCGGTGCTGTGCCGTGCAGCCGTGGACATCCGCGGCGGAGGGCCAGATGCTCTTTTCGCGCTATCCGCGCCGGACTGCCGATTTCATTGAGGAGGCAAAAAGCGTCTTTTTCGCAGCACAGCGCCTCGGCGCACAGTTTTACATCCTGCACGGCGCACCGTCCGGTTCTGTCCGGCCGGAGATCTACTGCGAGCGCTTTCAGATGCTCTCGGAGGCGGGCAAGGCCTTCGGCGTCACCGTGACGCAGGGAAATGTGTACCGCCATGAGAGCCAGAGCCTGCGGTTTCTGCGGGATTTCTGCCGCATTCTCGGCGATGACGCCAGACTGACCTTCGACACCAGAGAGGCCGTCCGCGCCGGCATGGACATCGGAGAGGCCGTGCGGCTGCTCGGCAGCCGGATTGTCCACCTGCATCTGAGCGACCACGGCGAGCGCGGAGACAGTCTGCGGCTGGGGCAGGGCAGATTCGGGATTGCGCCGTTTTTGCAGAGCCTGCGGGAAAAAGGCTTCGACGGCACTGCCGTTCTGGAGCTGAACCGTGAAAATTTCACTGCGGCATCCGAGCTGGCGGAGGACTGCCAGCGGCTGGACCGCATCATCAAAAAACAGATTCATTCCTAGAAAGAAAGGAGGAGCTGCCATGCGCTGCCCGTTTTGCGGTGAGGAAGACACCAAGGTCATTGATTCCCGTTCGATCGAAGGGAGAAAGAAGCGGCGCCGGATGTGTCAGCGCTGCGGAAAACGGTTTACGACCTATGAAACGGTTGAGCGGCCGCTGCTGATGGTCGCCAAGCGGGACGGCTCCTTTGAGCCGTTTGACCGCAACAAGCTCCTGAAGGGCATTTTTTCGTCGCTGAAAAAGCGCCCTGTGGATGTCGAAACCGTCAACAATCTCGTGGACGAGATCGAAGCGGAGCTCGCAAATGAAATGGTTTCGACCGTTTCGCCGGACCGCATCGGTTCGATGGTGCTGGAGCGTCTGCGCGGAATCGACACAGTGGCATATGTCCGCTTCGCATCGGTCTATCAGGCGTTTTCCGATATTGACGATTTCGTGCGCATTATCAGCGAGGTGCAGGAGGTCCGGCAGCAGTCCGACCTCACAGAACCGTCTGCATGAGTCCTGTCTCGGCACTGTAAACCTGCGCGCCGATTAAAATGCCCTCTGCAGAGAGCAGCAGCTCGGCGTAAAGCTCCTGCTGTGCCGTATTCTCGACCGGATAGACATACCGCACGGCGCTGACGCCCGCGAACTGCTCCGGCCAGAGCCCCTGCGCGTGCTGCAGGCCGAGCCACGCCTGCCCGGCAGAGGTCTGAAAGAGGGCGGGGACGCGTGTTTCCGTGCGTTCCGGCTGTGAGACGCGCCAGCCGTGCAGATTGAGCCACGCCTCGCGCTCCGTGTCCGTTTCCAGCAGGATTGCTTCGGCGTCCGGCTGACGGGCGGACAGAAAGCGCTGCGCGCAGACGGCTGCGGCTGCCGCAAACAGGCAGACCGCACAGAATTTCCTGACACCAGATTTCATAGAACCGTTCCTTTCCAGAGCGTTGACAGCACAGCATATGCTCCGGACGGCGGTGAATATGCCGGAGAACCGGCGGAGTGAACCGATATGATGAGACTGGACCGCTTTTTGTCCGGACAGACCGCACTTTCCCGCCGCGAAGTCAGCGAGGCTGTGCGGCGCGGCCGTGTGACCGTCGGCGGGATGCCCGTGCGCAGTCCCGACCTGAAAATCAACCCGGAAACAGACCCTGTGACGCTCGACGGCCGGGCGGTCTGCTATGCGGAGAATCACTATTTTTTGCTGCACAAGCCCGCCGGCGTTCTGACCGCCGCACGCGACCGCAGTCAGAGGACGGTCATGGACCTGCTGCGGCCGGAGGACCGTCTGCCGGGGCTCTTTCCCTGCGGCAGACTCGACAAGGACACATCCGGACTGCTGCTCATCACCGATGACGGCGCACTCTCGCACCGGATCCTCTCGCCGAAGCACCACATCACGAAGTACTATCTGGCGCAGCTCCGCGACCCCTACGACCCCGCGTATGAGACGCTGTTTCAGTCCGGAATCGTCCTGCGCGAGGGCAGCGGCGAGGAGGCCTGCCTGCCCGCGGCGTGTACGGCCGTCGGCCCGCATCTCGCCGTAATTGCGCTCTGTGAGGGAAAATATCACCAGGTTCGTCGAATGTTTGCAGCCGCGGGGAATTTTGTTGAAAAACTTCTCCGTTTTCAACTGGGTGCAATGGAATTGCCCGCAAATCTTGCACAGGGCAGCTATTTGACGATTTTACCTAAAGATGTTGAATTGATGTTGAAAACATCGTCAATTTCGCTTGCTGCTGCCTTTTGCAGCAAAAATTATTCGTCATATTGGATAAATGAAAGAGCGCATCTTTGGTGAATAATAGCCTTGACTATCGGCTGAAAATCTGGTATGATTGTAATAACGGATTTTCGCGCCGTCATGTGCGGCTCTGCGGAGTCTGTGCGAATCATGTTTCAGTTTGTATGCGGTCAGGCGCATACTTGCAGTCAACGGCGGCTGCCGGATTCTCCGTCCGGATTGTCCGCACTGCATGATAATTTTTTGAAAACAATAGGAGGACATGAGAATGGCAAGTCTGTCTTTGCGGGGAATTTATAAGAAGTATCCCGGCGGCGTTGTTGCGGTGTCTGATGTAAACCTGGAGATCCGTGACAAGGAATTCATCGTTCTGGTCGGCCCGTCCGGCTGCGGTAAGTCTACGACGCTGCGTATGATCGCCGGTCTGGAGGAGATCTCCGAGGGCGAGCTTTATATCGGCGACCGTCTGGTCAACGACATCGCGCCGAAGGACCGCGATATCGCAATGGTGTTCCAGAACTACGCGCTGTATCCGCATATGACCGTGTTCGAGAACATGGCATTCGGCCTGAAGCTCCGCAAGGTGCCGAAGGATGAAATCGCAAGAAAGGTTGAAGAGGCTGCCAGAATCCTCGATCTGACCCCGCTGCTTAACCGTAAGCCGAAGGCAATGTCCGGCGGTCAGCGTCAGCGTGTTGCGCTCGGCCGTGCAATCGTCCGTAATCCGCAGGTCTTCCTGCTCGACGAGCCGCTGTCGAACCTCGACGC
>JAFPQL010000203.1 GCA_017414145.1 Oscillospiraceae bacterium
ATGCTTTGTAATCCACGCACCGAATCTGCGCATCATGTCACGCTCCTCTCATTGCTTGACGGAAATGTCGATGACATCCGGACGCTGATGCCGGATGATCCGGACTGTCATCAGAACGGTAATCAGATTCAGAAGCCCCTCCGCGGTCATGACCAGACCGGTCAGCCGCATCAGTGTGCGGGTGCTTTCTGACGGAAATACGAGCAGGAGCAGACCGCACAGACCGGTCACGGCGCCGCTGAGCAGGATGACCCACCAGCGTTTCAGCCCGAATTTCTGCGCATCGCTTGCGGTTTTGATGCGCATGATGCCGTCCGCGGTCACGGTCAGTCCGAAGGCGGCGCAGAGCAGCCGCAGCAGACTTGCCGGCTTTGCGAGCAGGATGCAGCCCAGCACCGCGAGCACGATGCCGAACACCAGATCAAACTGGAACGCCAGCCGGTACAGGTCCTTTGAGAAGTAACCGAACAGCTTGAAGATTCCGGTTGCAAGCAGCAGCCAGCCGGTCAGGGTGCCAACCGCGTCAGCGCCGAGTTCCGGGTGCAGCATCAGCGCGATGCCTGCCGCCGTTGTGATGCCGGCGAGAATCAGATTTCCGGTTTTTGCCGTCCGAAGCGGCAATACAGCACGAACATTCCGCATAACAGTCTCTCCTTTCTGTTTCCGATGTTCTTATCATACGCGATTTAACCGGAGTTTGCAACAGGCAACTCAGGCGCCGGTGTCTGAATTTTGCGCACGGCGCGGAAATTGTCCGGTTTTTGGGCAAACCGGCTCAGATGCCCAAAAAAAGGCACCGGCAGCGCCGGCGCGAACGGTATAAAAAAGCACCGTACAGGAACTGACACAGTACGGTGCGTGTTATTTGGCCTCAAGCACGAGCCTCGATGTATTGATGAAGCGGGCGGCAGATTCCGCGGCGTGCCGGAAATTCTCCGAGAGCCCGTCCAGACCGACCGCGTCGGCGGCGGAGGCGGCTTTTTCGAGAATCGGATGCAGCCGGATGGCCTCCAGGAAGCCGGAGAAGAACCGCAGCTCCAGTCTGCCGGAGGATTCATACCGCAGCAGATCGGGGGACTTTGCCGGCGAACGGAAAGCCGTCGGCTCCGTCGTGGTGACGGTTTCCTCAGAGAAAGCGGTCGTTTCCTCTGTCGTGGTGGTTGTGGTGGTCGTGGTGGTTGTTGTCGTGGTCGTGGTGGTGGTGCCGGTGGAGCCGGCCTCCTCAATGGCGTGATCGACGGCAATCTGCGCAGCGCGCTTGCCCGGCTCGAACATCGCGGATTTATACACCTGAAACGGCGCTTCCGCGAGATTGCAGGTCTTGCCGGACGAATCGACGGCGGTGATGTGCAGGGAATATTCGCCCTCCGGCAGCGCGGAGAAAACGAGCTTCCGGCTGAATTCGCCGGAGAGGTCAACCTCCTTGGACATCGGGTGAACGGTGACGGTCTGTTCTGTCGGCTCGCCGGATTTTTCATGGAAGATCGTGCCGGTGAGCGAGCGGATGACCGCATCGGAGGTCAGCGTGCCGGAGACGGCAAAGGGCGTGGACTGCTCCAGAATGCCGAAGGGGAGCACGGCGTCGTTCAGATTGACCTTCCGTGTGAAATACGAGGGCTGATAGCAGACATTCCGGTCCACCTCGGTGCGGATGCCGCTGACCCTGCCGCAGCCGGAATACTGCCAGATGGCAGCCGTCTCGGAGAGGTCATGTCCCTGCGGACTGTAGAGGCCGTTGACGGTATTAAAATAGTTTGCCTCCCAGATGTGATACCGCTGCTCCTGAAGCTGTGTCCGGTCGAGACATTCGGAGAAAAACGCGGTATTGGCATAGACGCCGGCGGTGTGTCCGGCGGCTTCAATCTTCGAGAGTGCGGACAGCAGCGGCGGCATGAACTGCGCGGGCGGGAGATGCTCCTGACGGCTTTTCGATTCCAGATCGAGAAACACCGGAAAATCGAAGGACTTTCCCTCCAGATGCTCCAGCAGGAACGCAACATCGTCCGAGAATTCCGCCTCGGTCGCCGCATCGGTATACATATAGCAGCCGACAGCCAGACCGGCATCCTTCGCGCCGTTGTAGTTCAGCTCAAAGTTGTAGTCAAATTCCTTCTGCCCCGATCCGTGAACGACCTTGCAGCAGCGGATGATCGCAAACCGTTCTCCGCTCGCGGCGACGGTTGCCCAGTTGATGTCCTCCTGAAACTTGGAGACATCAATGCCCGGCACCTGAAAGGATGCCGCAGAAGCAGGCGGAAGGCTCCGGGGCAGCCCGAAACAGTCCGCAGTCAGGGAAAAGAGCAGCAAACCGGCTGCCGCGGCAATCCAGCGCAGACAAAACTGTTTCACGAAACCCCTCCTTTCCGTCTGACGGCAAATTCCATTATATTATAGCACAAACCGATGCAAAATGCAAGGTTTTTTCTTCTGATTTCAGCAGGAACAGCGTGGATTTTCCGTGCTTTGTCTGCTGCATGATTTTACAATATGACAGACGGATGAAAAAACGGTCGGATTTCTTCACACAGCAGCACTGTTTTTTTCAGATTTCATTTAGCACCTTTTCACAGAACGATGTGCAGACTTTCATGTTCGGGCAGTATCATATAATCACAGAAACGAAACCGACGACCCGCAGAAAGGAAGCGATCATATGAAACATACGAGAAAAACAACAGGTGCAGCGCTGCTGCTGACCGCCATGCTGCTGACCGGACTGACTGCCTGTGCAAAGGACGGCGCCGCTGTCACGCAGACCGCCGCAGAGTCCGGCACACAGACCGCCGCAGAGTCCGGTACGCAGACCGGAAAGAAGAACACATCGCAGAGCGAAAACCGGCAGCAGTCCGGCGACACGCAGGATGCGGCAGAGGGCGCACCGGTCTCCGTCAATTATTCGTCGGATCCGACCGGCGTCATCGACACCGCATCGCTGTTCACGGACCGTGACCTGCTTCAGACACCGGATCTCTCCGATGCGCAGACACTGACCGCGGCAGACGGCGAGACGCTCCGGATCACCGCAGCCGGCACCTACATTCTCAGCGGAACCGCGACGGACTGCACCGTGCAGATTGAGGCTGACAAGTCCGACAAGGTACAGCTTGTTCTGGACGGCGTACAGATTACGAACCGCGATTTCCCCGCAATCTATGTCGTCTCCGCAGACAAGGTGTTCCTGACGGCGACCGGGAAGGAGAATCAGCTGACAGTCACCGGCAGCTTCCGTGCCGATGGCGAAACGAATACCGATGCGGTCATCTTCTCAAAGGACGATCTCGTGCTGAACGGTACCGGCTCGCTGACGGTTGTCTCGGCAGAGGGCAACGGCATCACCTGCAAGGATGATCTGAAGGTCACGGGCGGCAGCTATACAGTCACCTCCGCACTGGATGCGATTGAGGCGAATGATTCGATCTCGGTCTGCGGCGGCAGCTTCCGCATCTCGTCGCAGAAGGACGGCCTGCACTGCGAGAACAGCAGCGACGACACCGCCGGCTGGATCTATATTGCGGACGGCAGCTTTGAGATCGGGGCGCGCAGTGACGGCATTCAGGGCACGACCTATGTGCAGATTGACGGCGGCAGCTTTGAGATTGAGAGCGCTGAGGGCATCGAAGCGACCTATGTGCAGATCAACAGCGGCGACATCACGATCGACGCTTCCGACGACGGCATCAACGCGACGCGCAAGAGCACAGCCTGCGATCCCGTGATTGAGTTCAACGGCGGCAATACCGTCATCACGATGGGTCAGGGCGATACGGACGCGGTCGATGCAAACGGCAGCATCTATGTCAACGGCGGCACGATTACGATCACGGCGCCGACCTCCTCCTTCGACTACGACGGCAAGGCAGAGCTGAACGGCGGTACGGTCATCATCAACGGTCAGCAGGTCACAGAGATTCCGCAGTCGATGATGGGCGGCCGCGGCGGCGGCTTCGGCGGTCAGGGCCGGGGCGGCTTCGGCGGCATGACCGGACAGGACGGCCAGAACGGCAGAATGCCGCAGGGCGGTCAGAACGGCGGCGGCTATTCCGGACGCGGAAACCGCGGCGGAACGGGCATGAACGGCCAGACCAACAATTTCGCGTAAGCATTCATGAAAGAATCCTCCCTCTGAGCAGGCAGCGCCTGCATCCGGCAGACCGTCGGGTGCAGGCGCCTTGTTC
>JAFPQL010000204.1 GCA_017414145.1 Oscillospiraceae bacterium
AGTATAGTAGCTGTTGCTGATGTTGCGCATTCAGTACGGCGCGTCGCTCTTTCTGCCGCCCGCGGCGCTCGGCGCCCATGTCTCCGTCTGCCCGAACCACGCGAACGGACGCCAAACGCCCTTTTCGACGCGTGCGAATGCCGCCATGTACGGCACCTTCGGCTATGAGCTCGATGTCCGGAAGCTGACCGCTGACGAAAAGGCACAGATTCCGGAGCAGATCGCAAGATACCGCCGCATCGCGCCGCTGGTCAGGGAGGGGGCGCTCTACCGCCTCGGCGACCCGTTTTCGCCTTCCGGCAAGGCCGCACAGGCACACGCGGACTACGACGCCTGGCTCTTTGTCTCTGAGGACCGCCGCCATGCCCTGCTGACCTATGTGCAGATCACGGCAGAGGCAAATCTGCGCTCCAGACGCCTGACGCTGGCGGGTCTGATTCCCGGTGCGGTCTACCGGTTCACCGTCGGGGAGCGCACATACCGGTACACCGGCGCCTATCTGATGCAGTGCGGCATTCTGATTCCGAATCTCTGGGGCGATATGCAGAGCCTTCAGACGGAGCTCGAAGCCGCCGGACTGCCGTCCAATTCATGAAAGGAACTGAAACCTATGCGTGTCATCACAGGAACTGCCCGCGGCAGAAAGCTCATCACACCTGAGGGGCTCGATACCCGTCCCACCACCGACAAGGTCAAGGAGGCAATCTGCTCGGCGCTGCAATTTGAATTTTCGTCCTCTGCCGTGCTCGATCTGTTTGCGGGCAGCGGCCAGATGGGCATTGAGGCGCTGTCCCGCGGCGCAAAATCCGCTGTTCTGACCGACCGCGACCCGCGTGCCGTCCGCTGCATCTCAGAGAATGTCAGAGCCTGCGGCTTTGAAGCGTCCGCCGCGGTTTACCAGACCGACGCCGCCGCCTTTTTGCAGCGCACAGCATCCCGCTTCGACATCGCCTTTCTCGATCCGCCCTACGGCAAGGGCATTCTGCCGGAAATTCTGCCGCTGCTCATCCCGAAAATGTCAAAAAACGGCATCATTGTCTGCGAACATGAGCCGGAATTGAAATTACCGGAACAAATTATCGGATTTCACTTGCAAAAGCAGAAAAAGTATGGTAAAATAACAGTGTCTATCTATCGCATTCCGGAAGCGGAAGCTGACGGATCGGAAAGGGGATGACATCCATGCCGGAAACCAGACGCCGCATCGCGGTCTGTCCGGGCAGCTTTGACCCCGTGACCTACGGACATCTCGATATCATCAGCCGCGCCTCCCGCCTGTTCGACAAGGTCATCGTGCTGGCCTCCACCAACATCGACAAGCGGCCCGCCTTCACGCTGACGGAGCGCCTCCTGATGATCGAAAAGGTCACGGCGCAGTACGGGAATGTCGTGGTCGATATTCTCGAAGCGGAGCTGCTCGCGGATTATGTCCGCAGAGTCGGCGCTGATGTGATTGTCAAAGGCCTGCGCGCCGTCACGGACTGTGAGTATGAATTTCAGATGGCACTCGGAAACCGCAAGCTCTGCCCTGAGGCGGAGACGATTTTCCTGACGACCTCTGCGGAGAATATGTACCTGAGCTCCAGCATTGTCAAGCAGATCGCCGTGTTCGGCGGCGACATCAGCAGCTTTGTCCCGGCGGAGATCCTGCCGGTCATCGAATCCCGCCTGCGGCGCAAGCCTGTCCCCAGCGAGGTCGATCCCGAAACAAGGGCGCGGCTCGTGCAGCAGGTTCAGCAATTTGCAAAAACAATCGGAAAGGACGAATAATCATGAATGTATTTGATATTCTCGACGAAATCGACGATATGCTGGAGCATTCCAAGGCGTTCCCGTTCGCAGCACACAAGGTCGTCATCGACGGCGACCGCCTGCGTGAGCTGGTCAACGATATCCGCCTCTCGATGCCGAAGGAAATGAAGCGCGCACAGACCATCGACTATGACTGCGACCGCATCATGAAGGAAGCACAGAGCAACGCCGAAACCGTCATCCGCGATGCGGAGGACCGCGCCAAGATCGTCGTCAAGGAAGCGGAAACCCGTGCCAAGGCAATGGTCGCGGAGAGCGCCGTGCTGACAGAGGCCAAGAAGAAGGCGCAGGAGGCTCTGACCCGCACCAAGACCCGCTGCGAGGAGACCAAGCAGGCAACCGCTGCCTATGTCTCGCAGTCGCTGATGCAGACAGAGTCGCAGATCAAGGAGCTGCTCGCTCAGATTCAGAAGGAGCGCGCAATTTGGGACAAGCACTGAAGAACAGACGCGCCGTCCCGATGCCCGTCCTGCTGCTGATTGCGGCGACGGTTCTGTGGATGGTTCTGATCTTCGCGTTTTCTGCACAGAATGCACTGGAATCCGGTGATGTGAGCAGCCGCCTGCTGCGGCGGGTGCTCGCCTTTGTCACGCCCGGATGGGACAGTATGACAAAGGGTCAGCGCGGAAGGCTGATTATGGCCTGCCACAGTGTGTTCCGCAAGCTCGGCCATTTTACGGAATATGCCGTGCTGGGCGTCTTTCTGACGCTGCTCTTCCGCCGAAAAAAAGAGCAGCAGCCGGTCTGGAATCGGCTGCCGCTTCTGATTGCACTGCTCTACGCCGCCTCAGACGAGCTGCACCAGCGCTTTGTGCCGGGCAGGTCCTGTGAGCTGCGGGATGTCCTGATTGATTTTTCCGGTGCGCTGCTGGGCTATCTGCTTTGCAGCGGCATTTTGCTGCTCCGGCAAAGGAAACGGGAGAAGCAGGCACGCCTGCCGGACGGGGAGACTCAGTAGCCTTCGGGGAGCGCGTCGGTCAGCGAATCGTCGTTTGTGATCCACTCTGCCGTCTCAATGACGCGGTAGCGGTCGTTTTCATCGCGTGTATACACCCGCACAATGCCGGCATTGAGAATCAGGCGCTTGCACATGGAGCAGGGCTCCACGGCGCCGTCCAGCTCGCCGGTTTTGGCGTCGTGACAGGCGAGAAACAGCTCTGCGCCGAGCAGATCGGCACGGCTGGCACTGATGATCGCGTTCGCC
>JAFPQL010000205.1 GCA_017414145.1 Oscillospiraceae bacterium
AAAGTACGGCGGTTTCCGGATTTACGGAAGCGGACTGCGCGGTTCTGACCGCGTGGCTTTCCGCTGAATTCCCCGTGATATTATGAATGATGATACAGAAAGGAAGATTCTGAATGAAGCATACGATTTTCACCGGTGCGGCTGTCGCACTGGTCACACCGTTTTCCGCGGACGGCTCTGTCAACTATGACGAGCTGGCGCGCCTGATTGATTTTCAGATCGAGAACGGCACGGATGCGCTCGTCATCGCCGGCACGACCGGTGAGAGCTCGACACTGAGCGAACAGGAGCACATTGATGTCATCCGCTTCGCCGTGGAGCATACCGCACACCGCGTTCCGGTCATCGCCGGCACGGGCAGCAACGACACCTCGACGGCGGTCATGCTCTCAAAGGAGGCGGAGGCCTGCGGCGCGGATGCCCTGCTGCTCGTCACGCCGTATTACAACAAGACCACGCAGAACGGTCTGTATCTCCACTACAAGACGATTGCGGAGGCAGTGCATCTGCCGATTATTCTCTACAATGTTCCGTCCCGTACCGGCATGACGATTGAGGTTGCGACGGCTGCCCGTCTGGCGGAGATCGACAACATTGCCGCAATGAAGGACGCGGTCGGCAATATCACCTACACCGCGAATCTGATCGAGGCCTGCGGCGACAAGCTCGATGTTTACAGCGGCAACGACGATCAGATCGTCCCGATGATGTCGCTCGGCGCAAAGGGCGTCATCTCCGTGCTGTCGAATGTCATGCCGCGGGAGACGCACGATATGACCGCGGCGGCACTGGCAGGGGACTTCAGGACCGCTGCCGCCATGCAGCTCCGGTATCTGAAGCTGGTTCACGCGCTGTTCATCGAGACAAATCCGATTCCGGTCAAGGAAGCGGTCAACCGCATGGGCTTTGCGGCCGGCGCCTGCCGGATGCCGCTGTGCAATATGGCGGAGAACACGGCTGCCGTGCTGGAAGCCGAGATGAAGAAGCACGGTCTGATCTGAGAAAACGGCGTCTGCCTGCATGATCGGGCAGCGCTGCGGAAAATCTGCTGCGGCAGTACGGGTCTGACGGCTCTGCTGCCGCAGAATTTCAAACAGAAAAGAGGTCAAAAATATGGTTCGTATTGCGATCAGCGGCATCTGCGGAAAAATGGGCAGAACGCTGCTTGCGTGCATTTCCGAGCGCACTGACTGCGAGGTCTGCTGCGGCATCGACATCGGAGAAGCGAAGGGCTGTCCGGTGCCGGTCTGCAAGACGCCCGCTGAGATGCAGGAAAAGCCCGATGTCATCATTGATTACAGCCATCCGAGCACCCTGCGCGGTCTGCTGGACTACGCACTGGCAACCGGTACGCCGGTTGTGCTGGCGACGACCGGCTATTCGGATGAGCAGCTTGCGGAAATCCGAAAAGCGTCGGAGCAGGCTGCGTTTTTCTCCTCGTTCAATATGTCGATCGGCATTCAGCTCCTGATTGCGCTCTCGAAGAAGGCCGCGGCAGTGCTGGGAAACCGGTTTGACATCGAGATCATCGAGAAGCATCACAATCAGAAGATTGATGCGCCGTCCGGCACGGCTCTGATGCTGGCAAATGCGCTCTGTGAGGTCTCTGAGCCGCAGAAGCATCCGGTCTATGACCGCCACAGTGTCCGGAAAAAGCGCGAGATCACCGAGATCGGAATACACTCTGTCCGCGGCGGCACAATCGTCGGCGAGCATGAGGTGCTGTTTGCGGGTCCGGACGAGTGCATCTCGCTGAAGCATACCGCAAGCTCCAAGCGGGTGTTTGCCGAGGGCTCCGTCAATGCGGCGCTGTTCCTGGTCGGGCGCGCGCCGGGGCTCTATGACATGACGGATCTGCTGAACGAATCATAAAGGACAAAGCGGCTTTCCGGCAAAGAGATGCCGTGCCGCCTTGACAAATCGTACAGATCGTGATATAATAACAGAGCGGCTTCGGAAATCCGGAGCCGCTGTCATCGGGGTGTAGCGCAGCTGGTAGCGCGCCTGCTTTGGGAGCAGGATGCCGCAGGTTCGAATCCTGTCACTCCGACCATATGAAAACCGCCGCATTTGCGTTGAGACTGACGCAGATGCGGCGGTTTTTTCTGATTTCAGCGGCGCGTGCCGGACGGTGCGGGCGCCAGACGCGAACGCACTTCTTCCTCTGTGAATACCGCAGTGTAACGGCAGGCGCAGCCCTGATACCAGCCCCAGAACCGGTCGCCGCAGTCAAAATGCCACCATTCCGACGGCAGATTGGTAAAGCCTGCCGCTGTCATGATGTGAAAGAGCAGCCGGCGGTTTGCAATGACCTCCGCATTCCCGCTGCCCTCAAACCACGCCGTATTGGCCGGCTCTGCAAAGCAGTCAAATTCCGTTCCCATGTCAAGCACGGTGCCGTCCGGGCGCTCGACCGTCAGATCGACGGCACCGCCCGAACAGTGTACGGGCGAAGTCTCGCGGACACGGTTCGGCTCGGACACAAACTGCCGGATGGCAAGGCGGAGCGCTTCACCGGTGATCTCCGGATGCTCTGCGGTAAATGCCGCGGCAAAACCGTCATACAGCGCTTGCTGTACGCAGAACGGACGCCACGCGTCAAAGATGCGCAGACGGTATCCCGCGGGGAGCATTTTCTGCGCGGATACGAGCTTTTCCGCGACGGATTCCCGGACATAGCACGCCGCTGCGGCACCGCGGATGCCCTGTGCGGCATATCTGAGGTCGATGTGAAACCGGTCGGAATCCGTGAGCCGGACAAAGGCTTCCCCGCATTCGCAGACCTGCTCTGCGGGCAGCAATCCGGGCGGACCGCACTGCGGAATCGGACGCAGTTCAGCGCTTTGCACCCTTGGCTCCGTTCCCCTCGGCAAAGGTTGCCAGCAGATTGGTATCGAATGAGAAGACCGTTTCGTCGGTGCGGCGCTTTCTCTTGAGTGCGAGTGCGATCATTTTGTCCAGCAGCTCCGGATAATCCGTGCCGACCGGCTTCCAGAGGTAGAAGGAGAGCGAGCCGGGGATCGTGTTGACCTCGTTGAGCCAGAATTTGCCGGTCTCGGTGTCCGTCAGGTAGTCGATGCGCACCACGCCGCCGCAGCCGAGAACCTTGAACGCTCTGACCGAGGTTTCGCGGATGGCCGTGCGGAGCTCGTCAGAGATGCGGGCGGGGATTTCGCGCTGCAAATCCGCCATGCCCTTGCTGCCGCCGCCGGTTTTCGCGGACTTTCCGCCGCTCATATACTTATCCTCGTAGCTGAGGATTTTGTCGGAGTTGACCGGCGATTCGCATTCGGATGCTTCCGCCTCGTCGCGGTCGCCGAGCACGGAGCAGTTGATTTCCTTTAAGTGCTGCACGGCGGGCTCGATGATGAGCCGGTCGGCGTAGGTGAAGGCGGTGCGGATTGCCTCCGCGAGCGCCTCGCGGTCATCCGCCTTGGTGATGCCGACGCTGGAGCCCAGATTGACCGGCTTGACAATGACCGGATAGGGGAAATGTGCCTCTGTCTCGTTCAGCAGGCGCTCGGTATCGAGCTGCTCCGCGGCGGTGAACTGCACGCAGTCCAGCACGGGAATGCCCGCCGACTTCAGAATCATCTTCGAGTAGTATTTATCCATGCAGAGCGCCGACGACATGATGTCGCAGCCGACATACGGCAGATGCAGCTGATTCAGAAATCCCGCGATTGTGCCGTCCTCGACATTCGTGCCGTGGACAATCGGGAATGCGATGTCCACCGGGATTTCAGTGCGCTTTCCAAAGCGCTTTGTCTCGTCGTCAATGAGCAGTGTTCTGCCGCTGCGGTTCAGGAAGGTGACGCGGCGGCTTTCCTTCAGAAGCTGCGGAATGTTCGTGTACGCCTTGATATCGAGCAGCCGTTCGCCGGTGTAGAATTCGCTGCTCTTGGTGATATAGACCGGAATGATTTCGTACTTTTCGCGGTTGAGCGAACGGATCGCCTGCAGCGCGGAAATAATGGAGACCTCATGCTCGACGCTGTTTCCGCCGAACAGGACTGCGAGATTGATTTTCATGAGAATGACAGCTCCTTTTCAGAGATAATTGTCCGGAAGATCGTTTTCCAGCAGGATGACCTTGCGCTGCTGTGTCCGGAGCGCATAGGCCTGTGCAATCGCTTCATCGACGGTGTGCGTGACGGTCACGCGGCTCATGTCGAAGCCGGCTTCCTCAATGCCCTGCCGGATCGGGACGGCCTGCTTTTCGCCGACGAGGAAAATATAGTCACAGACGGCGGCTGCCTGTCTGCCGAATGCGGCATTGAGTTCATTCTGCTTTTCACCGAGCTCGACCATGCCGGGCGTGATGAGAATTTTGCAGTCCGGGAACATGGCGAGCGCGTCGAGTGCGGCCTTGCTGCCGCTCGGATTGGAATTATAGGCGTCGTCGATGATGACGGCGTTTCCGCTGCGCTTTAATTCCAGACGGTGCGGCGGCGCGGTGAGCTTCCGGAGCTGAATGCGGATCTCCTGCTCGGTGACGCCGAGGTGCAGCGCCATGCCGATTGCGCCGGCGAGATTGACGGCGTTGTGTGCGCCGATCAGCGAGGTTTGCAGATGCTCCAGCACCGAGCCGTCGGGGCAGTGCAGATCAAAGGCGGTTCCCTCGTGCGTCACGCGGAGATTGTCCGCGTAATAGGCGCAGTCGGGCTGCATTCCGTAGGCGACGGTGCGGGTTCTGCTGCCGAGATTGTTCCGGATCAGCTCATTGTCGCAGTTGACGAAGCAGACGCCCTTTCCGGCGGCTTCGACTGCGTCAGCCAGCGCAAATTTCGTCTCGATGATCGTTTCGATCGTGCGGAAGGTTTCAAGGTGCTGCGGGCCGATCGAGGTCAGGATGCCGTAGGTCGGCTCCGCGATGTCGCAGAGCTCCTTGATTTCACCGGCACGGCGCGCACCCATTTCGCAGAGGAAAATCTCATGTGTCGGGCGGAGCTGCTCGCGGACGGTCCGCACGACGCCCATCGGCGTGTTGAAGCTGCCCGGCGTCATCAGGACATCAAAATGCGATTTCAGCAGTGTGTGCAGGAAATACTTGACCGAGGTCTTGCCGTAGCTGCCGGTGATGCCGATGACGGTCAGATTCGGGGATTCGCGGAGCATCCGCTGCGCGTCCTTGATAAAGCCGTTCTGAATATGCCGTTCGACGGGCTGATTGAGGAAATTCGCGGCGACCGGCAGCAGCGGCGCCAGACAGAAGGTCAGCGCCGGGAAGCAGTACCGGATGCGCTCCGGCGCGGTGAAGCTGAACTGCCAGATGACCAGCGCCAGC
>JAFPQL010000206.1 GCA_017414145.1 Oscillospiraceae bacterium
AAGGCGCGGATTACGCGGATTGACACGGATTAATTTTAGTTCTTCGAGAGAACCGATCCGTGAAATCCGTGTAATCCGTGCCAGATTATTTATCCAAGAAGGGCTTTACCTAAGAACCCGCAAGCCTTTGAAAAGGCTTGATCGAAACTTTAATTTTGGGGTGCGCCCTCATACTCCGGTTCGCCCCGCAGAGAATTTTAGAAGTCGGCAGCCGGCACTGCCGGCCGGATTATTTCTGATCGCCGTCCTGCTCCGGCTGCGCCTGCTTCACCGGCCGCAGACGCGACCACAGAATGATAATCAGCTGCGCCGGTATCCCGATCAGAAACAGCTTCCAGATATGATGATGGAGAAATGTCAGAAAGACAGACCCCAGAATCGACCATACCAGCAGCGAAATAATCAGAAAATTCCAGCGGCGGTTGAACCAGATCGAATTGAATACCAGACAGACAATCGCCGTGATCGGTGCCGCGTACAGGAACAGAAACGGCCCGTACCGCAGTTCCTTTACCACAGTGTCCAGAATCACAAAAATCATCGTCACAATCAGCCAGACAAGCAGCGCGGCCATGCCCGCAATGATCAGCCGGTTCTGCGTCCGGATGCGGTGCATCGGCTCTCCGAGTTCTGCTTGCTCCGCCGGCGCTTCCGGCTCCGCGGAGTCTGCCTCCGGCTGCCGCGCCGCCCGCGATGCGCGTTCCTCCTCCGTCATCAGAAAATCGTCCAGCGAGACTTCGTATAAATCGGCAAGCTGTTTCATCACCGCAAGATCCGGCAGGGATTCCCCGCGTTCCCATTTGGACACGGCCTTGTCGGAATAATGCAGAATTTCTGCAAGCTGCAGCTGCGTCAGATGATGTGACTTCCGCAGCGAGCTGAGATTTGCGGCGACTGTCTGCTTCCATTCTTCCATGACGGCACTCCTTTCAGTTTGATTTCTGTCTGTATGTACCTGTCAGCGAGGTATCATTGCCCGGTGTGCAGGGAGCAGATCTGCAATCTGCATATCTGCGGGGGCGTTCAGATGCAAAAACATGGTTGCTCGCACTCATTATACCATAAATTGAAAAAGAATGCAATAGCGGCAAAAAAATAACTCTCCCGAAAGTAGAGCCCGGAAAAAACAGCTCTACCGGCGGTTCTCCGGTTCGTTTCTTGCGATTCTGCAAGAGTATCGTGACAGATGAAGGAAAACGGCGTATAATATATGTAATGCGTGCGGACTGCGAATCTGCACAATCAGAACAGGAGAAGGTGCTGGCAGAATGAATGAAAATCAGAACTATGTAATCTTTACCGACAGCGGCGCGGATCTCACCGATGAGATGATGTCGCATTACGGTCTGCGCTCCGTCGCGCTCAATGTCTTTATGAAGGACACGCCGGCGCAGCCATGTACTTTGCGGGGCTCGGAGTTTTACCGCGCCTTGCAGTCCGGAAAGATTGCCTGTACCTCGGCGGCGAACCTCTCGTCGCTCCGGACGGCGTTCGGGGAGGTGCTTGCAGCCGGAAAGGATATTTTGTATCTCGCGTTTTCGTCGGCACTGAGCTGTATGTATCAGACCGGCGTGATTGCGGCGGAGGAATTGCAGGAGGAGTATCCCGACCGCCGGATCATTGTGGTGGATACGCGCTGTGCCAGCATGGGACAGGGACTGCTTGTCGTCCGGACGGCGGAGCAGATGCGCAGCGGTGTGTCACTGGACGAGGCTGCCGCATATGCTGTGGAGAACCGTCTGAAAACGATCCACTGGTTCACGGTCGATGATCTGATGTTCCTCAAGCGCGGCGGCAGAGTCGGCGCCGTCTCGGCGTTTGCCGGTTCGCTGCTCGGCATCAAGCCCGTCATGAATGTCAGCGATGAGGGCAAGCTGATTCCGAAGGCGAAGGTGCGCGGCCGGCGCAGTGCGCTGCTGGCGCTCGCCGCCCATTACGGCGAAGAGTGTACAGACAAATCGGCGGCCGTATTCATTGCGCACGCCGATGCGCTGCAGGACGCCGAATTTCTCCGCGATACGCTCCGGAATCACCACGGCGCACAGCATCTCGTGATCGGAGAGATCGGCCCCGTGATCGGTGCGCACGCAGGGCCGGGCACAATCGCGCTGTTTTATCCGGGGCGGGAACGGGCATAAACGATCTGTGACGAAAGGGGCAATTCCTTGACTGTACTGCTGTTGATTGTCATTTATCTGTCGTTTATCAGTCTCGGACTGCCGGATTCGCTGCTCGGCGCCGCATGGCCGACGATGCAGCAGGCGCTTTCCGTCCCAATTTCACGCGCCGGCTGGCTCTCGATGATTATTTCCGCCGGAACGGTCGTTTCCAGTCTCATGTCGGATAAGCTGCTGCGCCGGTTCGGGACGGGCGCTGTCGTATCGGGCAGTGTGCTGCTGACAGCGGCGGCACTGTTCGGTTTTTCGGTATCGTCGGGCTTCCTGATGCTCTGTCTGGCGGCAATTCCGTACGGACTCGGCGCCGGAGCGGTCGATGCCGCGCTGAATCACTATGTCGCGGTCCATTTCGCCGCAAGGCATATGAGCTGGCTGCACTGCTTCTGGGGTGTCGGCGCTGCCATGAGCCCGTATATCATGAGCTTTTTCCTGCGGCAGGACGGCAACTGGCAGGGCGGATACCGTGCGGTGTCGTTATCCAGATCGTTCTGACGGTCGTGTTATTCTGCTCGCTGCCGCTCTGGAACAGACGCCGCAGTGAACAGGCAGCGCGGGAGGAGGAACCCGCGGCACCGCCGCTTCCGATGCGCCGGCTGCTCGGCATACGGGGCGTCAAGCCGGCACTGACGGCATTTTTCTGTTACTGCGCGCTGGAAAGCACGACCGGGCTCTGGGCAAGCAGCTTTCTGGTTTATGAGCGCGGCGTCGGGGTACAGACGGCGGCGCGGTTTGCGTCACTGTTTTATATCGGCATAACAGCGGGGCGGTTTGTCAGCGGATTTGTCAGCGAACGGCTTGGCGACCGGAGCATGATCCGGATCGGACTGCTGGGCATCGCAGCGGGCGTGCTGCTGCTGCTTCTGCCGCTGCCGCGATTTTTTGCGCTGGCGGGGCTGGTGACGGTCGGGCTTGGCTGTGCGCCGGTTTATCCGAGTCAGATTCACGCGACGCCGGAGGTATTCGGGACGGCACACGCGCAGGCGCTGATCGGGATGCAGATGGCGAGCGCGTACATCGGGACGACGCTGATGCCGCCGCTGTTCGGCTTGATTGCGGACCGTGCGGGACTGCGGATGTTTCCGCTGTATCTGATGATGTTTCTTGCGCTCATGGCGTTGCTGACCGAGCAGGTACACAACGGCCGGAAGCCGGCTCCGAAAAGCCGCCGCGATTGAGAATAGGACACGGTTGAACTTTTCCCCCTGCGCCCATTGATCGTCCCTGCCATCGGTACAGAACAAGCAAACAAATACAAAAAAACACCGGCGCCGCCATGTATTTCAATGGCGGCGCCGGTTTCTGTAGAATAAGGTATCCGCTTTGAGCAGACGCAGAAAGGGGGACGCCCTCTATCGCAGGGCGTCCCCCTCTTGCCGCAAGGCGGCA
>JAFPQL010000207.1 GCA_017414145.1 Oscillospiraceae bacterium
ATCCCGCCCTTCCATGAATTTTTCTGTTTCCCCCTGCGGCATCCGGCTTGCCGGCCCGCTGATTGTATTATACCATGTGATGCGGCAAAAGAAAAGAGGATTTTGAAAAGAATTTCTCGAACGGACGGGACTTTCAAAAAATTTTCCGGGGAATTCTGAAAAAGGGCTTGACAACTTATTCATTTTGTGTTATTATCATAATAGCAATAACACAAGAGGCCATGCCGCCTATCCGGTCACATAAAGGAGGAAACGCTATGAACTGCCAGGAAGTATATGAAACCGGTCTGCTGTATCATCACTACGCGAACACCGCCTACCCGCTGACCCCGCATTCTTTTATGCAGTACCGCCTGAACAATCCGGACGAGATCCGCGATTTCGTCACGGAGGAGTGGAAAAAAGCGGAGGAGCTTTCGCTGTATATCCACATTCCGTTCTGCAAGGCGCGCTGCAAATTCTGCGAATATGTCGTGCTGGAGCACACCGATGAGGACACCGAAACCGCCTATGTCGAGCTGCTGCTCAAGGAAATGCAGATGTACGCGGAAATCCTCAGAGATAAGCGCATCGTCGGCTTTGATCTCGGCGGCGGTACGCCCGCCAAGCTCTCCGTGCAGAATCTGAAGCGCATCACCGAAGCCGTGCGCGCATGGTTCCGGATTGCGGACGGCGTGGTGTTCAGTGTCGAGACGACGCCGGTGATTGCCGCACAGGAGCCGGAGAAGATGCAGGCACTCTATGACATGGGCTACCGCAGAATCAGCATGGGCGTGCAGACCGTGTCGGAACGGCTGCTGAATGAGCTGGGCAGAGAGGGCTCTGCATCGGTCTATGAAAAGGCGGCGGAGAACATCCGGAGAGCGGGCTTCACGAGCTTCAACATCGACCTGATGTACGGCTTTCTGTACCAGACCGACGCGGACTTCCGCAACACGCTGCAATACGCTGTCGGACTGCATCCGGAGCATATCACGCTCTACCGCAACCGCTACAAGGGTACCAAAATCGAGCATGAGGCGGGCGGTGTGTCGATCTACAAGGCGGTCTATCAGTACCGGCTTGCCTACACCGTGCTCACCGATCACGGATACCGCGCAAACATCGGCAAAAACACATTCAGCCGCGTTCCGGATGACTACGGCACGAGCGATTATCTGACAAAGCGCGTCATCGACGGCACGCCCTATGTCGGCATGGGACTCGGCGCACAGTCCTTCGGTCCGGACTATCTGGCCTATAATCTCGGCGCGGCGGAAAAGCGCATGGAGCGCTACCGCAAGGCGATTTCCGAGGGCAGACTCCCGATTCAGGACATCTACCGGCTGCCGAAGGAGGAGAGCATCGCCAAAATGGTCTCTGTCGCGTTCTATTTCGCGTTCATTGATCTCGATGCATTCCAAAAGCGCTTCGGACTGGATTTCTGCACCTATTTCCGCGAAGAAGTGGATTTTGTCCTGCAAAACAAGCTCATGGTTCTGCGGGACGGCAGACTCTGGCTCACCGAGCGCGGCGCCGACCACATCAACGGCGTGATTCCGCTGTTCTATTCCGAACGGTCGAAGCAGGAGCTGCAAACCGCATTTGCGGCAAAGCGGCTCGGCGAAGAAAATGACGAAGCGCTGTTCCTGAGCGCCTATCGCATCGAGGACTATTTCCGCCCGTCGCTGGCCGCAGACATCGCCGTCTTTGCGGAGGACGCCGGAAACGGTCAGAAGCTGCTGCTGATTCAGCGCGGCGAACACCCGTATATGAATCACTGGGCGCTTCCGGGCGGCTTCCTGCGCAGCGACGAAACGCTGGAGCAGGCCGCGGCCAGAGAGCTGGCGGAGGAAACCGGCGTCACGGGCTGCCGTCTGCGTCCGGTCGGCACCTACAGCGACCCTGCGCGGGATCCGCGGGGCAGAGTCGTGAGCAGTGCGTATACCGCGAATCTGCCGCCCGACAGCGACGGAATTCTGAGCGGAGACGACGCGCTGGACGCCCGCTGGTTCACAGTCTCGCACACGCAGAAGGACGGCACGGATACGCTGCGCCTGACAAACGGCAAAACCGAACTGACCGCACTGCTCCGGAAAACCGCCGACGGCACGGAAATTCTTGAAAATCACGGCCTTGCCTTTGACCACGCAAAGATCATCCTCGACGCGCTGCTGCTGAAAGGAATCGCTCCGCAATGATTTTGCACGGACTGTACCCGTCATACAAAACACCGCCGCTCCGGAACCACTGAACCGGAGCGGCGGTGCTGTATTTTTGCAGAAACGAATCAGCTGACTGTCAGCGTGGCAGCCGCGGAGGTATCTGAGGTGCCGTTTGCGGACTTGACGATGCAGCGGTACTGATAGCCGCTGCGGTACGAAAGTGCCTCAACATTCAGTGTTGCGGTCTTGGCGTCGGACTGGGTCGAATTCTTCCAGCCGGAGCCCATGTTGTACTGCCACTGATAGGTCAGACCCGTACCGGTCGCCTTGACCGTGAACACGGCGGAACCGCCGGCGGACGCAGTCACATTCTTCGGCTGCACCGTGACCTTCGCCTTGATCTTGAGCACGGCGGCATTCGACGGGACGGGCGTGCCGGAGCCTGCCGTGACGAGGCAGCGGTACTTCTGACCGTCGCGGGCAGCTGTCGCCTCAATGCTGAGGGCCGCGGTCTTGGCACCCGTTGCGCTGGAATTCTTCCAGCCGGAGCCGTTGTCATACTGCCACTGATAGGTCAGGCCGGTGCCGGTCGCCGTGACGGTGAACTTCGCCGTTTCGCCGACCGCTGCGGTGCAGTCCGTGGGCTGCGCCGTGATGACAGCCTGTGCAGCAGCCGTCGTCAGGACTGCCGCAGAGGAGGCCGCAGAAGCGCCGCTTCCCGCCTTCACGATGCAGCGGTATTTCTGACCGTTGCGGGCGGCAGTCGCCTCGATGCTGAGCTCAGCGGTCTTGGCGCCCGCCGCGGTGGAATTCTTCCAGCCGGAGCCGTTGTCATACTGCCACTGATAGGACGGGGATTTCGCATCCGTCGCAACGGTGAATTTCGCCGTCGTGCCGATGACCGCCGTGACGCTCTTGGGCTGTGCGGTGATCGTCGGCTTGACCTTGAGCACGGCCGCCGTCGAATTTGCGGGCTCGCTGCTGCCGTCGCGGATGACGCAGCGGTACTTCTGACCGTCGCGGGCGGCAGTTGCCTCAATGCTGAGTGCAGCGGTCTTGGCGCCCGATGCGGTGGAGTTCTTCCAGCCGGCGCCGTTGTTAAACTGCCACTGATACTTCAGATCGCTGCCGGATGCGGTGACGGTGAATTTCGCCGTCGCGCCGGCAGATGCGGTCACATCGGCGGGCTGCTTCGTGATGACCGGCTTCGGGGCGACCAGCGGCTCAAAGTTGACTCCGTAGGTCTCGGCGTAAGCCTGTGCGGTCGAATTCACATGGCCGTGAACGGTCATGCCTTCACAGCAGCTGAGGGTTTCCTCAGCCTCATAAATCGAGCAGGAGGCGTTCGGAATGTAGATATCGGTCAGGACATAGCAATTTGCAAAGGCGCCGCTTTCGATTTTGGAAAGCGATTCAGGGAGATAGACCTTCTTGACGCGCGCAGAGTTTGCAACCTGTGCCGGAATGACGGTGATGCCCTCGGCAAAGGTCAGGATGCCCGCCGCTTCCGGTTCGCCGGCGAAGGCGGCGCTCAGTGCATACTGACCGATCTGGGTCACGCTGCCGGGAATCGTCAGGCTTTGCAGGCTGCTTGCGTACTCAAAGGCGTAATCGCCGATGGTTTTCAGTCCCTCCGGCAGCGCGACTGTCCGGGCGGAGGTTCCCACGAATGCAGAATGTCCGATGCGGGTTACCGTGGACGGCACGGTGATTTCCAGAAGATGCGATGTACCCCCAAAGGCGTAATTGCCGATCGAGGTCAGACCATCCGGCAGCACGATATGCTCGATATCGCCGTAGACATCGTACCACGGTGTCTCATTGTAGTGCTTGAAATCATACATCTCGCCGGTACCGGTGATTGTCAGCGTCTTTGACGCGCCGTCAT
>JAFPQL010000208.1 GCA_017414145.1 Oscillospiraceae bacterium
CTCGGTGCCGATATCGGTCAGGGAACCGGCGACCTCGCGCAGGGGCATCGCATAGCGCTGATTGAGATAGCGCATGGATGCGCCGAGCTCACCGTTGGGTCCGCCGAGCTGCGACATGATCATTTTGGCGAGCTTTGCATTGGGGCGCGCGATCTTCACGGGATACTGCAGTGCCTTGGTATATTCAAACATTCAGTTCGCCTCCTTTTCCCACGGCCACGGCGTATTGCTCCATGCAGCCCAGCCGTGTTCGCCGCGCACCTGCATGCGGCAGAGGGCGCCGAAGCGGTCTGCAAAGACCTCCGAGAGCGTTTTGTACGCCTCTGCGTGCGCCTGATAATCGGCGAGTGCGCGGGTATCGGTCGGGTGGGTGTCGAGATAGAGCGCGAGATCGTGCATTGCAAAGCTGTGCTCCTGAATGCAGCGGAGCAGCTCAGCCCTTGCCATTTTCTCCGAAGACTGCGACGGCTGACGCATCACGGCTCCCTCCCTTCTCCATCATGAACGGCTTGACAAGCGACGGAAACACCGTGCCCGCCTCGAGTGCCTGTGCATCCGGCAGAGGCTCCTCCCAGCTCTGATAGGGCACATAAGCCATTGCGAGGGTGAGCTGCGACGGAAAGACGCCTTCGGGCTGCATTGGCACGGTCTGGTCCTGTAACATAGACTGCACTCCTTTTCGGGGATATTTGCGCGGATCGCTCCGCACAGTGCAGTATATGCGATTCCGACACAAAACGACACGCCCGGAGCCCGGGCTGGCATTTTCCTCCGGGCACCGTTTCGCGGAGCCTCCCAATTTCGTTCAATGCACGGCGCGAAAGCGCCTTCTTGTGGCGCGATACTCCCGGCGTGGGCTCCGCACCATAACAGAAACCCCCGGCAGACCGCATAATCTGCCGGGGGCTTGGCAATTATTTGTTCAGCAGCTTGAGCAGTGCGCGCACGTCGAGCAGATCGACAATGCCGTCAGTGTTGACATCAGCGGCAACAGCGTCAAATTCGCCTTCGGGCGACATCTCTGTAATCCGGTGTGTGAGCTGCACTGCATCAGAAACGGTAATCGCACCGTCGCTGTTGACATCGCCCCGGAGCGGCGGTGCGCCGAGCGATTCAAACGGGATTCCCCGGTCGGCGGCGTAGGCTTCGGCATAGCTGCCCGCGTAGCCCGCGATTGTCAGTGCATTGCACCCCTTGAAGGCATCCTTGCTGATCTCGGTTACGCCTGCCGGGATGACAATGCGCGCCAGTCCCGTACACCCGGAAAACGCCTCCGGACCGATCTGTTCCATGCTGTCGGGCAGTGTGAGCTCCGTCAGGGCGGCACACTCTCTGAATGCCATTTGTCCGATCTCCCGCAAGCCGACCGGCAGTGTGACAGCTTTGAGCACCTTGCACCGATCGAATGTGCAATAGGGCAGGACAGTGAGAGCGTTGGAAAACCGGGCGGTTTCCAGTCCGGAGCAGTCGGAAAAAATATGACAGCCCAGCTCCGCGATGCTGTTCGGCAGCGTGATCTCTGTCAGCTTGGTGCAGAAGCCGAATGCAGAATCCCGAACGACAGTCACACCGTCCTCGATGCTGACGTCCGCGAGCTGTTTGCAGTTGTAGAAGGCTTCCGTGTCGATCGTGCTGACACTGCCCGGCACCGTGACGCCCGTGATGCGGCTGCTCGGCGAGAATGCCGACATTCCGATCACCGAAACCTCCTCGGGGATGCTCACATCGTCCCGTGCCTCTCGGCCGTCGATCAGCACATGATTGACAATGACGAGCGGACTTTCCGCACGCTGTGTCTTGAGCCACGGCGTATATTCAAATGCCTTTTCTCCGACCGTTGTGACGTTTTCGGGCAGATCGACCTCACTGAGCGAGGTGCACCATTCAAATGCCCCCCGATAGATCGCGGTCAGGCTTTGCGGCAGCACCAGCTCGCTGAGCTTGGTACAGAGGGAGAATGCCTGTACGCCGATCTCCGTCACACCCTCCGGTATTTCCGCGCAGATCAGGCTTTCGCAGCCGGAAAATGCGCCGTATGAGATCTCGGTCAGCGAGGCGGAGAGTGTCAGTGCAGAGAGCGCCGTGCAGTCGCTGAATGCCGACATACCGATTGCCGTCACGCTGTCGGGCAGATGCACCGCAGACAGCGAAGAACAGCCGTTGAAGGCGGAATTTCCGATC
>JAFPQL010000209.1 GCA_017414145.1 Oscillospiraceae bacterium
GCCGGCGGGTACGCTGAAATTCCCGTGCGGCTGGCTGTTCATCGGCGTGCTGTTCCTGCCGATGCTTCTCATGGGGCTGGTCATGCTGAAAAAAGCGCCCGACCTGCTCCGGCGGCGTCTGGAAAGCAAAGAGAAGGAGCAGACGCAGAAGCTGGTCGTCGCGCTCTCCGCGCTGATGTTTCTGGCGGGATTTGTGCTGTGCGGGCTGGACTTCCGGTTTGACTGGCTTCAGCTTCCGCGCTGGATTTCGTGGGCGGCTGCCGCAGTCTTTCTCATCGGCTACGCGATGTACGCCGAGGTCATGCGCGAAAACAGCTATCTGTCCCGCACCGTCAAGGTCGAGGCGGAGCAGAAGGTCATCGACACCGGACTGTACGGCATCATCCGGCATCCGATGTATACGGCGACCGTGCTGATGTTTGTGATGATTCCGCTGATGCTTGGCTCGCTCGCCGCGCTGCCGGTCTTTCTGGTCTATCCGGTGATTATCGTGCTGCGCATCCGCAATGAGGAACAGGTGCTCAGAGCAGAGCTGACCGGCTACACCGCGTACTGTACCCGCGTGAAGTACCGTCTGCTGCCTTATATTTGGTGAGGAGGAAATGCCATGCGTTCAAAATGGAACCTGATTGCCTCAGTCTGTCAGATTCTTGTCGGACTGGCCGCAATCGCTGCATTTATCGTGATTGCTGTGAACGGCGAGCACATCGGAAAATGGATTGTGACGCTGATTCTCGCGGTCGGATATGTGGCCGTCGGGATTATGGGTCTGCTGGATTACCGTTCGCAGAAGAAAGAGTGAGGAAACTGCATTGAATATCGTATTTATGGGTACACCGGAATTTTCCGTGCCGACACTGGAAATGCTGTCTGAGAGCGGGCATACGGTGCAGGCTGTGTTCACGCAGCCGGATCGTCCGCGGGGGCGCGGCAAAAAGCTGCTGCCGACACCGGTCAAGGCCTGCGCGGAGTCCCGCGGGATTCCGGTATATCAGCCGCTTTCCCTGCGCCGCGGGGTGGATGCGGCAGAGGCGATGCAGGTGCTGCAGGGCCTGTCGCCTGACCTGATCGTCGTCATCGCGTACGGTCAGATTCTCCCGAAGGAGATTCTGGAGCTGCCGCGGTACGGCTGCATCAATCTGCACGCCTCGCTGCTGCCCAGATGGCGCGGCGCAGCACCGATTCAGCGTGCGATTCTGGCAGGAGATGCCGAATCCGGCGTGACGGCGATGCAGATGGCGGAGGGGCTGGACACCGGCGATATGCTGCACAGCGTCCGCATCCCGATTGCGAAGGACGAAACGGCGGATACGCTGCATGACCGGCTTTCGGTGTTGTCGGCGCAGGTGCTGCGCGAGACGCTCACGCAGCTCGAAGCGGGGACGCTTTGTGCCGTGCCGCAGGGCGAAGCCGATGTCTGCTATGCGGAGAAGATTACGAAGGACATGAGCCGGCTGGATTTTGCGAAGCCGGCGGCTGAAATCGACCGGATCATCCGCGGCGTGACGGGCTATGCCATGCTCGGCGGACGGCGCGTGAAACTCCGCGGCTCCGTGCTGACGGAACAGCACGCGGACGCAGAGCCCGGTACGGTGACTGACAGCAGAACGCTCAGCTTTGTCTGCGGAGACGGCGGCGTCGTACAGCCGACGGTCATACAGGCAGAGGGCGCAAAGGCGATGCCGGCGGCAGATTTCCTGCGCGGCTTTGCCGTGACGGCGGGAATGCGGCTGACGGCCGCGGAGTAATTCCCGCAGAAAGGAGCAACCATTATGATGTACGGATTTTTGATTTTGTCCCTGCTGATTACGCTCGCGGCACAGCTCGGCGTGAAATCGGCGTTCAGAAAGTACAGTCAGGTGCAGAACATGACCGGTATGACCGGTGCGGAGGCCGCACGGCAGATGCTGCTGGACAACGGCATCACCGATGTGCAGATTGAGCCGGTCAAGGGCAGTCTGACTGACCACTACGACCCGACGGCGAATGTCATCCGGCTGTCGGAGGATGTCTACAACAAATCATCGGTCGCCGCAGTCGGCGTCGCCATGCACGAGGCGGGTCACGCGCTGCAGTACGCACAGGGCTACAAGCCGATTCTGCTGCGCAATATGATCGTCAAGACGACGAATGTTTCATCTTATCTTTCGTATTTCCTCGTGCTGCTGGGCGTGATTTTCTCCAGCTACAACCTGATTACGGTCGGCATCTGGTTCTTCTGCGTCGTGATCGCGTTTCAGGTCATCACGCTGCCGGTGGAGTTCAACGCCAGCGGCAGAGCGCTCCGGACGCTGAGCGGCGGCGGATTCCTGTCTGCGGAGGAGCAGAAGGGCGTCCGCAAGGTGCTGACGGCTGCTGCGATGACCTATGTCGCGGCGGTGGCGGTTTCCGTGCTGAACCTGCTGCGCCTGCTTGCAATCCGCGGCCGCCGCAGATGATGAACGGTCTGCTGCCGCGCCTTGTCTGTGTGCAGACGCTGATCCGTACGGTCAGACAGGGCAGCTACGGGAATCTGGCGCTGAGCGCCGCCGTGAAGCAGCTCGGCGATCCCCGCGATCAGCGGCTCTGCCATGCGCTCTTTATGGGAACGCTGGAGCGGCTTGTGACGCTGGACGCCTGTATCGCGGCGCATTCCGGCAGACCGCCCGAAAAGCTCGATACAGAGGTGCTCTGCGTGCTGCGCTGCGGCATCTGTGAGCTGCTGACGATGCACACGCCGGAATCGGCCGCGGTCAATCTCTGGACGGAGTCGGTGAAGAACCTGCGGAAAACGAGTGCCGCGGGCATGGTCAATGCCGTGCTGCGGAGCTTTCTGCGCGGCGGCAAAGAAATTCCGCTGCCGGAGGATCCGCTGCTTGCGATGTCCGTGCAGTATTCCGTTCCGCTCCCGCTCGTGCAGCGGCTGACGGATGATCTGGGTGCGGAAGCGGCTGCTGCCTTTCTGGCGGACAGCCTCGGCGAACCGCCGCTGTACTTCCGGCAAAATCCGCTGCGCTGCGATGCCGCGGAATTGGAAGCGCAGACCGGCCTGAGACCGGTTCCGGAGATCCCGTATGCCTTTCAGGGTGACCGCAGCGTCAGAGAGACGACCGGCGCGGCGCTTTCGGAGGCGTCCGTCTTTGCGGACGGCTGGGTTCATGTGCAGGATCTGGCGTCACAGCTCTGCTGTCTGGCGCTGGACGCGCAGCCGGGCGATACCGTGCTGGATGTCTGTGCGGCGCCGGGCGGCAAGACCTTTGCCGTCGCGGAGATGATGCAGAACCGCGGGCGCCTGCTGGCATATGATCTGCACCCGCAGCGCGTGCGGCTGATTGAAACCGGCGCGAAGCGTCTGGGACTGACGCTGATTTCCGCGCAGACCGGTGATGCGCGGCATCCGGCGGCGGACCGTCCCGCAGCGGACCGCGTGCTGTGCGATGTGCCATGCTCCGGCTTCGGCGTCATGCGCAGAAAACCGGAGGTGCGCTATAAATCGCTTCAGGAGGTCGCCGGACTGCCGGCGCTTCAGTCGGAAATACTGGAGGCGTCTGCAAAGTCCGTCCGGGAAGGCGGCGTGCTCGTGTACTCCACCTGTACGGTGCTGAAGGCCGAGAATGAAGCGGTTGTCAGCCGGTTTCTGGCGGCGCATCCGGAGTTTTCCGCGGAACCGCCCTTTGCGGCATATCCGGCGATAGCCGAAAAAACCGGCGGTCAGACGCTGACGACGCTGCTGCCGCAGATGCTCGGCACAGACGGGTTCTTCATTGCGAAGCTGCGGCGGAATCCGGCGAAATAATCAGAGGGGGGAGACACTGCATGGAGCAGGAAAAAATCGAGATTCTAAGCCTGCTTCCGGAGCAGCTCGCCTCAGAAATCCGGGCGATGGGAGAGCCGGCGTTCCGGGCAAAGCAGATTTTCCGCTGGCTGCACATCCGGCGGGTCTTTGACTTCGCAGAAATGACCGATATATCTAAACAATTTCAGTCAAGACTCAATGAGCGATTTTATATAAACCCGCCAAAAATTACGCAAAAGCTTGCATCTTCCCTAGATGATACTGTAAAATACTTATGTACGCTCCGTGACGGGAACTGCGTGGAAACCGTGCGGATGGTCTATCATCACGGCGTGACGGCCTGTATTTCGACACAGGTCGGCTGCAAGATGGGCTGCAGGTTCTGTGCGTCCGCGCCGCTGGGGTTCATCCGCAATCTGACGCCCGCAGAAATGCTCGGTCAGATCTATGCGGCGGACGCCGGCTATCCGGAGGAGGAGCGCATCTCCGGCGTGGTGCTGATGGGCATCGGCGAACCGCTGGACAACTATGAAAATGTGATACAGTTTCTGCGGCTGCTTTCGTGCAGCGAGGGCAGAAATCTGAGTCTTCGTCATGTGGCGCTCTCGACCTGCGGCGTCGTACCGCAGATTCTCCGGCTGAGCCGGGAGGCGCTGCCGCTGACGCTTTCGGTTTCACTGCACGCATCGGATGATGAGACACGCTCCTCGCTGATGCCGGTGAACCGCAGATATCCGATCAGCGAGCTGCTGGACGCCTGTTCGCAGTACTTTGCGAAAACAGGCAGGCGCGTGACCTTTGAGTACGCGGTGATCGCCGGCAGGAACGATTCCGATTCGGCAGCTGCCGCGCTGGGCAGGCTGCTGCGTCCGGTCTTTTCCGGACAGCGCCCCCATGTCAACCTGATTCCGGTGAATCCGGTCGCGGACACCGGCTTTTCGGCTGGCAGTGCGGTGCAGTTTCAGAAAAAATTAGAACGGCAGGGCATCAACGCCACAGTCCGGCGGACGCTCGGCGCGGATATCGCGGCGGCGTGCGGTCAGCTGCGGCGCAATCAGATGCAGCGTCCGGCAGAGGGAGGTGAGCAGCATTGAGAGCATTTTCCGGCTGCGATATCGGCAGAATCCGGAGCGAAAATCAGGATTCTGTGATGACAGAGGATTTTTCAGACGGCGTGCTGGCAATCGTCTGTGACGGCATGGGCGGAATGCAGAACGGCAGTGCTGCGAGCCAGATTGCCATTGCTGCCGCTGCCGAGAAATTCCGGCAGGATTACAGCCCGGAGATGGACAGTGAGGCCGTCTGTGAGCTGCTGCGCGCCGCGGCGGCGCACGCGAATCAGAAGGTCTACCGCGCATCGGTTCACGGTGCGGTGCCGAGCCGCATGGGGACGACGCTCGTCGCGGCCTATGCGAGAGCGCAGGAGGCGTTTCTGGTCAATGTCGGCGACTCCCGTGCCTATCTGATTACGGACGCGGGCAGCGCCCGCCAGCTGACGACAGATCATACGGTCGTGCAGCTGCTGTATGAACAGGGCGCGATTACAGCGGACGAGCGTGCCACCCACGCCAGACGCAATGAGCTGATGCGTGCGATCGGCGTCTCCACCCGCGTGCTTGCCGATACACAGTCTCTGCCGCTGAAGGAGCAGGACCGGCTGGTGCTCTGCTCGGACGGCTGCTACGGCATGATTTCCGATGACCGCCTGGCGGAGCTTGCGCGGGAAACGGCACCGGAGGATTTTCCGGCACGCGTCATCGCGGAGGCAAACGAAAACGGCGGCAAGGACAATATTTCCGTCGTGCTCCTCGTCAAATAAGGAAAACCGGCGCTGTGTTCGGCAGTGCCTCAATATAGAACTGTGCGCTGCGGGCGTACAGTATCATGATATCGCCGGAGAACTGTTCTGACCGGCTCGGAGGTTCGAGATGAGAGAAGATCGCAACGATAAGAACATCGGGAAGAAGCTGGACGGCCGCTACGAGATCCTGTAGCGGATCGGCGAGGGCGGCATGGCGGATGTCTACCGTGCGCAGGATGTTGTGGACAACAAGACGGTCGCCGTGAAGATCCTGAAGAAGGAATTTGCGGAGAACGAGGAGTTTCTGCGCCGCTTCCGCAATGAATCCAAGGCGATTGCCGTGCTGAGTCATCCGAACATCGTCAAGGTGTTTGATGTCGGATTCTCAGACCGCATTCAGTTTATCGTCATGGAGTATATTGACGGCTTTACCCTGAATGAATATATGGAGCAGGAGGGGCAGCTCGACTGGAGAGATGCGGTTCACTATATCCTCCAGATTCTCCGTGCGCTGCAGCATGCCCACAGCAAGGGCATCGTTCACCGCGATATCAAGCCGCA
>JAFPQL010000210.1 GCA_017414145.1 Oscillospiraceae bacterium
GCGGCAGGCGACGACGAGCTGATGGCGATTTATGAGCGAACCTACGGCAAAATCGGCGGGGATTCCCGCAAGGCGATGCGCCGTGACCCGAAAACCGAGCTGGACCCGTCGGAACAGGTCGCCGTACCGATGCCGAAGGGAAAGGAATATCTGCTCGTGGACGGCTACAACATCATCTTTGCGTGGGAATCGCTCAAAGCTCTCGCAAAGGACAGTCTGGAATCCGCCCGCAGCCGGCTGATTCACCTGCTGTCCAATTATCAGGGATACCGCAGATGCGAGGTCATCCTCGTGTTTGATGCCTATAAAATCAAAGGACACGCGACCGAAATCATCCAGGAGGGCAATATCAGCGTCGTCTACACAAGGGAAGCCGAAACGGCCGACTCCTACATCGAACGCGTGACACATCAGCTCGCAAAGGATCACCGCGTCCGCGTCGCAACCTCGGACGGGCTGGAGCAGATTATCATTCTGGAGGGCGGCGCCATCCGCATCTCCGCAAGGGAATTTGAAGCAGAAATGCGGCAGACCGAGGCGGAAATCCGCGCACTGATCGGAGGAAACGGATGAATGAGGAACGAAAGCCCAAACGGGTCTATTATCACACGCCCCACACAAGCTGCATGACCTATTTTGAAATCCGCGGGGAGTTCGACCCCGACCGCGCAACCGAAATGCTCCGGCTGGCTCCGGAACGCATCCGGCGCATCGGAGACAGACGCCCCGGCGGCAAGGTGCAGGAAACCGCACTCTGGCGATACGGCTCCTGCATCGAATATGAACACGATGCCGCAAAGCAGATGCAGATGACCATTGCGGCGCTCGTGCCGAAGGCCGATCTGCTGCGGAAAATCCGGCTGACCAACCGCGTCTCGATGACGCTCAGAGTCGTCCCGATGGTGCGCTACGACGAGCCGCCGCCCGACCTTGCGCCGTCCATGCAGGTCATGCGCTTTTGTCTGGAAACCGGTACAGAGCTGAAAATCGACCTGTATGTCAGCTGTCCGGACGATTTCACCGAAAACAAGAACCGATGATTCTGCCGGCATCTGCCGCAGACAGCATACAAAAGGAGGACTGAATATGGTATCCTATCAGGGAAACGCAGACTTCATCGCCATGTGCTTTGCCATGAAAAACCGCTCCGCCGCGACGAAAATCGTCAGCAGGCTCCAGCAGGAGCAGCTTCGCGTCTGGGTCGCGGACAAGGGCTTCAGCGTGCAGCGCAAGGAAAATCTGGAACGGCTCGCAGTCTGCCGCACCGCGCTGATTCTCGTCTCAAAGCAGTGGCTAGCGGACGAGCTCTGTGTCGGTCAGCTCAAGGCTGCCGCCGCGCTCGAACGGCAGGTCGTGCTGCTCTTCCTCGACGAATCCGAGCTGACCGGCAATGACGCCGTACAGGCCATGCTGCCCCGCTCCGCCCGTCTGCTCAGCTACAACGCCGATTCCGAGGACTGGCTCAAGGAACTGCTGGAGCTGGAATGTATCACCGACTGCAAGCGCGCCGCGGGAGAGGATCCCCAGAACAAGAAAATCAGCCTGTGGACTCTGTTCCGGCGCTGAAGGTTGACAAATCCTGCTTTTTCTGGTATCATGAAAGCAGCAAAATCCGATTGAATCCACAATGAAAAGAGGAATTCCCCATGTCTCAGAATTACCAGCCCTATCAGGCATCCATGCTCGCGCTCGGACAGGCGCCGTCTGTCATCCGCGAAACCTTTGAGTACGGCAACCGCCGCGCCGCCGAAATCGGCAGAGAAAATGTCTTTGATTTCAGCCTCGGCAATCCGAGCGTACCCGCACCGGACAGCGTTCACGATACAATGCGCCGCCTGATGGACGAAACCGACTCCGTGCTGCTGCACGGCTACACCTCCGCCGTCGGCGCCGAGCCGACCCGCTCCGCCATTGCCGCGGACATCAACAAGCGGTTTTCCGCAGGCATCTCCGCGGGCAATATCTATATGACCTGCGGTGCGGCCGCGTCGCTGACCGTCACGCTCCACGCCGTCCTCTGCCCCGGCGACACCTGCATCACCTTCGCGCCGTTCTTCCCGGAGTACCGCGTCTTTGTCGAAGCCGCAAACGCGCATCTGACGGTCGTTCCGGCAGACCTTGACAGCTTCCAGCTCAATCTCGACGCCTTTGCGCAGCTCGTCAATGCCGAAACCAAAGCCGTCATCATCAATACGCCGAACAATCCGACCGGCGTTGTCTACACCGAGGAGAACCTCAGAAAGCTCTGCGACATTCTCCGTGCAAAGGAAGCGGAATACGGCCACCCGATCTATCTGATCGCCGATGAGCCCTACCGCGAGCTCGTCTACGATGCGGAAACCGTCGTGCCGTACCTGCCGAACCTCTACGACGACTGCTTTGTCTGCTACTCCTACAGCAAATCGCTGTCGCTGCCCGGTGAGCGAATCGGCTATATCGTCGTCTCGCCGAAAATGCAGGACAGCAAGCTCGTCTATGCCGCCGTCTGCGGCGCGGGCAGAGCACTCGGCTTCGTCTGCGCACCGAGCATGGCACAGCGCGTGGTCGCCGACAATCTCGGCAAAACCGGCGATCTGTCCGTCTACCGCAGAAACCGTGATCTGCTCTATAAATCGCTGACCGAATACGGCTACCGCTGCATTTATCCGGACGGCGCATTCTACCTCTGGGTGCAGGCACTGGAGCCCGACGCCAATGCCTTCTGCAAAAAGGCGCGTGACTATGAGCTGCTGATCGTGCCGTCGGATTCCTTCGGCTGCAAGGGCTTTGTCCGCATCGCATACTGCGTGACCACCGAGATGATCGAGCGCAGCCTGCCGGCCTTCAAAAAGCTCGCAGAGGCCTACGGAAAATAAGGAACCGCTCCTTCTCCGCCGGAGAATCTTTCATCTGCAAGCCGAAGGGCGCAGACGGGATAACCGCCTGCGCCCTTTTCATGTCTGTATCAGCCGCGCTTATACAGCGTCACATTGCGGAAGGTGATCTGCCCGTTCATCTCGCCGAGCAAAAACACGATCTCGCAGTTTTCTGCCGCTTCCGGCATCGAAAATGCCTTCAGCACCGTTTCCTCGCTGCCGTCCGCGTTCATCCTGCCGGAGCAGTACACCGTGTCCGGATCCGCCATGCTCCGTACCGCATACGGAATCGCACAGCCCGCAGACGGCGTCGCCCGGAAGGACAGCTCATATTCGCCCGCCGGCAGATTCAGCCCGCGCACATACGCCGTGACATCCTCCGGCCTGCTGCCCGGCGCCGACATATTGACATTCAGCGACTTGTCCCAGTCACTGAAATACGGCCAGCCGTTCGCGCCGGAATCCTTGTCGATTTCCGCGCCGTATTCCCCGTCAGCCGCAAGGTCGATGCCGATCTTTTTCGACTCAATGCCGAGTGCCTCGCAGATTTTATCCGCGATGATGTAGGAATTGAGTTCATGCGTCTTCGGGGACGGGTGCCAGTCGGCGCCGATGCCGTCCTGCTGGATGTTGTGCGTCTGCGATTCATAGCAGGTGATCTTCGGGTCACCGACGGACTGCACCGCCGCTTCGATATACGGATACAGTTCCTGACAGCCCATGATGCCCAGCGTGCAGATGATCGCCGCATCGGGATTCTTCTGCCGGATCTGCTTCAGAAACGCCGCGTACTGCTCCCCGAATGCGGCGCCGCGGGTCTCCAGATCGTCCTTCGCATACGAATCGTCGTTCGTTCCGAGATTAACCACAATCGCGTCTACGGGATGCGCGGCGAAATCCCATGCGGTGCGGTAAGCCTCCGGCCTGCCGACATACTCATAATAATCGGGCAGGAGCGAATCCGTATTCGCCATGCCGTCGCCCGTATAGCCGGAGATGATGCCGTATCCGCTGTAACAGACGGCACTGTAATCGGCGTCGAGCAGTTCGGCGGCGCGGTAGGCGTAGGACAGGGTGAAATTCTCCGTCGCCGTCTCAAAGCCGACATACTGGGACTCGGCCTCGACGCCGTACGCACAGGTGATCGAATCGCCGATGAATTCCACCGTCAGCCGCTTCTTCTCCGTCGGCCGGACGGGCTCTGCCGCAGACGAGGTCACGGTATAGGACTTCACGCCGACGGCGCCGTTATTCGCCTCGGACAGATGGATGACCTTGACGGTCGCCGTCCGCTGCTGACTGCCGGAGAACAGCTCGACCGTCTGCTCCTCCTCATCCATGACGACATCCTTCACAAGCTCGCCGTCCACATACACGCCGTACCGCGGCCGGTACTTTGCATCGGAACGGACATTGCCGTCGCCGGCGATCGTCACACTGGCGGACGATGCGGTCACGGTACATTCCGCGGCGGCGCCGCTCTGCACCAGCCAGACCGTACCGTCCTGCCGGACGGTTCGCCCGATCAGCTTGACGGATTCTGCCGAAGCCGGCACGGTCAGCGTCCGGACTTCGCCGGTTTCCGCCTGTTCGCTGAGCAGCGCACGCTTCATCAGCGCGAGGTCAATCGCATTGACCCTGCCGTCGCCGTTGAAATCGTCGTGCTCTGTCATACCGCCCTGCACGGTCAGCGCCCTGACCAGATGCTGCACATCGTTCAGGGACAGTGCGGCTGCCGACAGCTGCCGCGGCACCGCCGCAGACAGAATGCCGCAGACAGCCAGTCCTGTCAGCAATCTTTTCTGTTTCATGTCAAACACTCCTTCGGTTTTTTGCCTTACGGTTTTTTCTCTGTTCGCGGGGCGGATGTCCCGCTGATTTCATTATAAACGCTTTTTGGCACTTTGTCAACGGGAAAACGCAAAAAACCCCGTGCATCACACACGGGGTTTTTTCTCATTTCATTTACGGCTTGGCGGTAGATGCCTTGCCGCTCGTCTCAGACGAGGTTGACGCGGATTTTGTCGTTGCCGCAGTCGTTGCAGTTGTCGTCGTGGTCGTGTACTTCACAGCGATGCTGGCGTGCGTCGCACCCGGATTGGAATACGAGGCAGGCTCTGTTGTCACAGTCGCTGTTTTCGGGGCGGTTGCACCCGGCTGATACACGAACTCAAACTTCGGGGACTTCAGACCCATGATATAACGGAAATCATTTCCCTTCACACGAACCTTGCCGCCGACGGTCACATAGGAGACATATCCGCCGTCACC
>JAFPQL010000211.1 GCA_017414145.1 Oscillospiraceae bacterium
ATACAGTTTATCGGCCTCAGAAAGGGGATATTTTGGGAACTATGCGAATTCCATTCTGTACTATAATATGTTATAATTACAGTATGACTTCTGACAGAAGCAGAAGCAAAATCATTGCAAAGGAGAAGCATATGACCCATAACAAACGGCTCGCTGTCGGACTGGGTGTTCTGTCGGTTCTGACCATGACCGGCAGTATCCTGTCCCACGCGGCGGACAATGCCGCGTTCCTGAAACAGGCGGCATTGGAAAACGGATTTCTCCGGCTGAATGTGGAGCAGGACGCAAGGCAGGGGGAATACCTGCGCTTCCGGCTCGACACGACAGGCGGTCAGATCCGGAACAGCAAGGACGACGAAAAGAATCTGACCTACCGGAATTTCTACACCGGCTTCACGACACTCAGCATCAACGGCCGGTATTATGTATACGGCAGGGGAACCGACACCTCGGAACCGGCATTTGATCCGGAGCACGCCTGCCATGTCTCGTCGCAGAAGTTCGGCGATGTGGAGGTGCAGCAGACGCTGACCTTTGCGGAGGGCTATACCGTCGGCTATCAGGATATGCTGAAAATCAGCTACAAGGTGCTGTCCGCATCGGCATCTGATACGGTCGGTGTGCGCATTCTGCTGGATCCGGCGATCGAAACCGACGACGCGACCGTGCTCACTGCGGATTCCGCACAGGTCAGAAATGAGGCTGTGTTCCGCGACCGGCTCCCCTCTGACTGGCGGGCCGCGTGGACGGCTGACGGCAGCGTGTCCGCATACGGCAGAATCCTGCCGCAGCAGACACCGGCACCCTCTGCGCTCATTTTCGCAAACTGGGACAAGCTCTACGATGCCCGTTGGGACTGTGAGCCCGACATCCGCACCCCTCTGACAGACGCTGCGGCGGCGATTCAGTGGGATCCGGTTTCCGGACCGGCGGAACAGGAGTTTACGGCATATTACGGCATCCGCAACAGCGCAAATGTGGAAGGCGACGGCAGCGGCGACGCTGTCCTGACCGGCCCGAAGACCGGACAGGCATTCCCGCTGCGCACGGTGACGCTCGCGGCGGTCACGCTGCTGTCCGCTGCCGGCTGCGCTGTGCTTGGAAGAAAGGGGCGGAAGCATGAGAACTAAATCCCGCGTGAAACGCCTCTCCGCACTGCTGGTCTGTCTGGCGACGGCCGTGAGCCTGCACCTTTCGGTGTTCTCCGGCTCGGTCAGCGCAGAGGTGCTGGACACAGATTATGTCATTTATTCCGGAGACGGCATCCTCGTCAATACCAATCAGGCCGTCATCAACGGAAATGTCCTTTCCGGCAGCGACCTGACCTTCACCGGTCAGGAGACCTGCTTCATCAACCGTTCGCTGAACGCCGCAAAAACCGGCGGTACCGTCCGCGCCCTGCAAACCGAATCCGGGCGTGCGGAAATGCCGGACTATACGGCAAAGCTCCGCAGCGGATTTGCCTATGAGCAGTTTTTCAGCGGCGACGCCGAGCTGAGTGCGGCGGAATACGATCTCAGCGGGTCGGTCCGCAGTACGGGCAGGCTGCATCTGGACAGAACGCCGCTGCGCGGCAGGGGCTGCGTCAGAGCAAAGGGCGACATTCAGTATGACGCCGTGAAAAACGCGGAGGACAGCGCCGCAATTTTCTATTCCGAGGACGGCAATATCACGGTGCAGGGCACAAAGCTCGTGCTGAACGGCATTTTCTATGCGCCGAACGGCACCGTAGAGCTGAACGCCAAGGAGCTGACCGTCAACGGCGCAATCGTCGCCAAAAAGGTCGAACTGAACGGCACGCGCCTGACCGTCAATGAAATGGGCAGCGAATACACCTCGCTGGTGGACTTCAGTCCGGATATCCTGATTGAGGGGCTGGAGGATTCCTATAAGGAAAACCGCAAAATCGCACTGGACATCACACAGAGCGCGGCGGAAAAGCATCTGGACACCGATTCGCTCGTGTGGACCTTCTCTGCGGACGATCCCGCGCAGCAGGCCTGCATCCGGACGGACGACGCATCCGCGACGCCGACCGCCAGAAATCTGGTCATCACCGAGGCCGGCATCTACCGGCTGCAAATCACCGGACGGGACAGCGCCGGCAATGATGTCCGCTACTACGAAACGCTGAACATCACGGAGGATCAGCCGCCGGTCGCCGGCTTCCGCAGAGATCGGGACGAAACAGTCCGGAATGCGGACGGTGTCGCGGAAATCAGTCTGGAGGACACCTCATATTCCCCGGACGGCGATCAGATCGGCAGCCGCATCTGGTCAGTCTATTTTGACAGCGACAACGACGGCGACTTCTCCGACGAGGAGGAGCAGGTTTTCAGCATCGGCAACGAAACCGCGGTGACCTATGCCGCAAAGTCCGTCGGCCGCTACCGCTTCCGGCTCGCTGTCGCAGAGCTGTTTACGGACACGATTCCGGCGCTCATCTCCGATCAGGCATATCTGACCGCGACGACGGACGGCATGACCGCGCAGGCTGCCGAGACAGAGGTCGTCAATGAGGCGCCGAAATCCTACTCCGGCATCCGCAAGGCGAAGAATATCGACATTGTGGCGACCGTCGGCAATGTGGATTCCGACGATATCCGCACGCTGAACCGCGAACTGGATCAGGTGAAGGCGGAGCTGGAGGACAAGGGCTACTCTGTGCAGCTCTCCACGGCCTCGACCTCGACGCTGACCGCGAGAGACACCTTCGCTTGGGATGAATACGATCACTACAACTATGCGGACAGCTACCTGCCGACACTGGAAAAGCATATCCTCTATGAGGAGGATTCGATCCGGATGGTCGGCTATAGCTGGGCGCCGCTGCGCGACTGGCTCTTTGTCGATGACGGCGTGAAGGCCAAGCGCATTCTGTCCTTCGACATGGTGCGCGACCGCACAGACTGGCACAGCATGGAGGGCGGCGGCTTCCTCTTCAATACGAGCATCTTTGAGGAGGAGACCGGCGAAACCGATGAAAACGGCGAGAGGAAAACCGTCAAACTGCTCGACGGATACTGCATTTTGCTGACCAGCGGCGGCTTCAAGCTGATTCAGCTTGACCGTGTGGATCTGAATCAGTTTCGGGACGGCGGCATCAACGGGAATGTGCAGTACATCGGCAAGGTGCTGGCATCTGTCGGCGTCCGCGATGTCTATGCGGATTACCATGTCCGGATTGATGCGGGCAGCCGTCTGCTGTCGGTGTATATCAACGACGAAAAGCTGATTGACAATTTCGTTCTGCCGGATACGGAGAAGGGAACGGGCTTCGGTCCGATCATCTGCCACGCGTCCCACGGCTGCTCGCAGCAGTCCTATTTCACCTTCAGCAACATCAAAATGACAACGGTCAACGGCGAAGAGCTGAGCGATGTGCTGAACCATCATCCGTGGAGACCGTCTGCCGAGCGCTTCGTGCTCAATTTCAGCAAGGAGAGCCTCTTTGACCTGAACGATCAGCGTTCGGTCGGCACGGCAGTCAAGTCTCTGATCGAAAACCGCACGCATTTCATCGGCCTCGGCACGGCGGAGTCCCGGCAGCAGTATACGATGCTGCTCAAATCGGCGGACGGCGTCTATACCGACTGGTACGATCTGATGAAGGAGCCGTCTCTGCTCCGCAATTATATCTTGAATACCGTCAGCGGCATCTCGTATGATGTCGGGGATACGGTGCTGACAACGGACGAGCTGGTGTACGAAAACAGCTTCCGCGATCCCGAAAACGATCCGGTCGGTACGCAGAAATGGCGCTATACGCTCGATGCCAGCGTCTACGAGAACAGCAGCAGAAAGAGCGGCGTCTATGACTATCCGGAGCCGCTTGCCGCGCTGGATGCCTCCGGACTTTACAGCATCCGTTCCGTCGTGCAGGATGACCCGACCGGCGGAAATGCCGCGCTGAACGGCTATCAGAAATGGTCGAACGAGGTGCAGTGGACAGAAGGACTCTACGCCCACAACAAGCCCGCCGCACAGATTCAGTCCGAGCTGCTGACAACCGATGCCGCCAACCGTTTCCTCTGCCGGCTGACCTTTGACGCGGAGGACATCGACTGTCTCAGCCACAAGAACCGCGGCATCGCGGATGAGGCGTTCTCCTGGAAGCGCGTGGACGATACCGCATGGACTGACGGCAGAATGCCGGAGCTCATTGACGCGGGCGGCACCTATCTGCAGCAGTACCGCGTGCTGGATGAGCAGGGCGCATGGAGTGACCCCTGCGTCGAGCTGATCTGCGCGGAAAAGCAGGAGAACACCGAGCAGTTTACGGACACGGAGAATCCGAAGATCACGCTCACGGTCTCGGATCCGGCTCCGTCTGTCGGCGATCAGATCCTGATTTCCGTCAGTGCGTCTGACAACACGGAAATTGCATATGTCAAAACGGCAGTCAACGGCAGAACCGTCTGCCAGTATCAGGGCAGCTTCCTTTATGAGTGTACGGAGGAGGGCGATCTGGTCATTACGGCGGAGTGCGCCGACATCGCACGGAATCCGGCATCGGAGAGCATGACGGTCACCGTCACCGACCGCCGCGATCTGACCCCGCCGGTCATTGCGGTGGATCCGGAGCAGGATATCGCGCTGGACGATCTCCGGCTCACCGTTTCCGGCTCTGTGTACGACGAAACAGCGCTCAGCGCCTATACGGTGCAGTACGCAAAGGCCGGCAGTGAGGAATACAGCGAGGTCTGCGAATCCGCAAAGGCGATCTATCAGGGAGAGCTTGCTTCCGTCACGCTGCCCGAATCCAATGCTTCCTATGAGATTCTGATCGAGGCGAAGGATGCAGCCGGCAACGCCGCATACTGCAAGCTGACGGTAACTGTCACCGAGACCGGCGCCGAAGCCGGAGAAACCGAACACCGCACGGAGATTCCGGATCCGCCTGTGCCGGCAGATCCCGTCGATGTGCCGGCTGTCATCACGATCGAGGCGTCTGCTGAGACAGCGGAGGTCGGCGACATTGTGCAGGTGACCGTCAGCGCGGAGGACGAAAACGGCCTGATTTCCGTGCTGGTCTTCAAGAATGACGAACAGATTGCAGACAGCCCCTGCTCCTTCCGCTTCAGCGAGGCGGAGGCGGGAACGGCTGTCATCCGTGCGGAAACGGTCGATGCGGACGGCTTCACCGCACAGAAGTCGCTGGAAATTGTCTTTGAGGATCACAGCGACCGGACACCGCCGACTGCGGAAATCACCGCACCTGCGGAAAATGCGGAGGTATCCGGAAAATATTCCGTCTGCGGCTCTGCCTTTGACGAGACAGGTCTGCGGAACTATACGCTGGCCTACCGCCGGACGGGCGGCTCGGCCTTCACTCCGATTCTGACTGCGGTGTCGGCACGGCGCGGCGCCGAGCTGGGCGTCTGGGATACCTACGCGCTCGACAACGGCAGCTATGAGCTGCGCCTGACCGTGACCGACAACGGCGGCAATACCGTGACGGTCACACAGCCCTGCACCGTGCAGAACGGTGCGGTCTCGACCGCGGAGCAGCTTGCGGAGGATCTGATCGTCTTCAGCAAGCCTGAGCCCGGCACGGTCGCGGACGAGGTCATCCGGATTGACGCCAAAGCCGATTCCTCGCTGGCAAACGGCTCTTATCAGATCAGCATTCAGCCGAAGAACGGCAGCGGCGGGATGCTGCCGGTCAAGGACGGCAAAATCGGCAGCGACGGCGCGATTTCCGCGACTGTCCG
>JAFPQL010000212.1 GCA_017414145.1 Oscillospiraceae bacterium
GAAGATGCGCAGCAGCCCCTCGTCCATCGCGTCCAGATAGGTCTGCTGGGTCGCGGGAATCACGATGACGCGCACGGATTCCGCACAGTGCCGCCCTTTGAGAATTTCAGCGGCGGCGCGCAGGTCTTCGATTCTGCCGTTCGTGCAGGAGCCGATCACAACCTGCTGAATCGGGATTTCCCCGATCTCCGCAAAGGTTTTCGTGTGTTCGGGCAGATGCGGAAAGGCGACGGTCGGCGCAATTTCCGACAGATTGATTTCATATTCCGCGTCATATGCGGCATCGGGGTCGGCATGGTAAATGCGGGGTTCCGCGGCGCCGTGGGCAGTCAGATAGGCAAGCGTCTGCGCATCGACGGGGAAGATGCCGTTTTTCGCCCCTGCCTCAATCGCCATATTGGCGATGCAGAGCCGGTCGCTGACCGTCAGCGCGGAAACGCCGTCCCCGTCAAATTCCATAGAGCAGTAGCGCGCGCCCTCGACGCCGATCTTCCCGATGATGTGCAAAATGACATCCTTGCCGGAGACAAAGCGGCGCAGCGAGCCGGTCAGGTGAAAGCGGACGGCCGACGGGACGCGGAACCATGCCTTGCCGGACGCCATGCCGAATGCCATGTCCGTCGAGCCGATGCCGGTCGAAAAGGCGCCCAGTGCGCCGTAGGTGCAGGTGTGCGAGTCCGCGCCGATGACCAGATCGCCCGCGGTGACAAGCCCCTGCTCCGGCAGCAGCGCGTGCTCGATGCCCGCCCTGCCCGCGTCGTAGAAATGCGAAATGCCCTGTTCGCGGCTGAAATCGCGGCAGATGCAGCACTGCTCCGCCGCCTTGATGTCCTTGTTCGGGACAAAGTGATCCATGACCAGCGCAATTTTGTCCGGGTCAAAGACTTTTTGCGTCCCCATGCCGGCAAAGGCGCGCACCGCGACCGGCGCCGTGATGTCGTTGCCGAGAATGCGGTCGAGCGATGCCAGAATCAGCTGACCGGCCGATACGCAGTCTGTCCCCGCGTGTGCCGCAAGGATTTTTTGTGTCATCGTCATGCCCATAAAGCTACAGCGCTCCTTTCCGTTCGCCCCCACTGTCGTCCGTCCGGAAATACCGCTTATCCCGCGGGAACGGGGTCAGCGGACGGTTTTGAGGCAGTTTTCGCCGCGTTCGAGTGCGACGATGCCGGTTCTGCACATTTCGAGGATTTCAAAGGGTTTCATGAGGTCGATGAAGGCGTCGATTTTGGAGGTTTCGCCGGTCAGCTCGCAGATGACGGCGCTTGCGGAATAGTCCACGATCTTGGAGCGGAAGATTTCGACGGCGGACATGAGGTCCTGCCGGTACGACGCCTGATTGCGCACCTTGATGAGCAGCAGCTCGCGGGTGACGGTATCGTTCTGCTCCATGACCTCGACCTCGCGGACATCGTGGAGCTTGTCGAGCTGACGGATGATGCGTTCCTTGATGTCCTCGTCGCCGTGAAAGGCGATTGTGATGCGGGAAAACCCGCTGGATTCCGTCTCGCCGACGGTCAGGCTGTCGATGTTGAAGCCGCGCCGCGTGAACATACCGGACACGCGGGAGAGCACGCCGGAGATATTGGCGACAAGGACGCCGATGACATAGAGCCGGCTGACGGGCTCCGGATTTGATGCTCCAATGTGGGGCGAGCGCGGACAGAAAGAAGGCCCCAGACGTGAGAAATATGATATCATCGCAGGCAATATGATGATGTATGGCATCGACCTGTCAGCCTATATGACCTATGATGACATTTGTGGTACAGAATTCCTGGCTCAGATGCCAGAGGTAGATGCCGAAAGGGTAGGATGCACAGGCTGGTCAATGGGAGCCTATCGTGCATGGATGTTGGCAGCTCTTTCTGACCACATCAAGGCAGCCAGCGCCATCTGTTGGATGGTGACAACAGACGAGCAGCTCAGCTTTAAATATAAACGTACCGAGAATGGTGGCTTTGCCAACTGTCTGCCAGGTCTGCGTCGATGGCTCGACTATCCCCATATCGCTTCCATAGCATGTCCTAAGGCTATGCTCTTCATCAACGGAAAGCAGGATAAGCTGTTCCCCGTTGCAGGAGTTGAGAAAGCCTTCCGCATCATGCACGACACCTGGAAGAGTCAAGGTGCAGACAACAAACTCGAAACAGAACTATGGGATATCCCC
>JAFPQL010000213.1 GCA_017414145.1 Oscillospiraceae bacterium
GAAAAAATCGCCGGTCGCCGGACAGTTTCCGCAAAAAAAGAGAAGACCGGCGCAATTTTTCAACGAAAGCCTTGATTTTTCCCGCGGGATATGGTATAATATCCCTGCACAGATATTATCTGCTGTGCAAATTCAATTTTTGACGGAGGTATTCGCAATGCTGATTAAACTGATTGTGGAAATTGTGATCGGCGCAGTGGTCGGCTTCATCGCCGGCAAGATCATGGAAACGAAAGACAACGGATTTGTCGTCAATGCCATTCTCGGCATCATCGGCGGCTTTATCGGCAATCTGCTCGGCATTGGCGGCGGCTGGATCACCGGCACCATTCTTGCTGTTGTAGGTGCCTGCCTTGTCATTTTCGTCCTGCGCAAGGTCATGAAGAACTGACGGTTCATCCCCTACTAATTGTTCATACACGGAAGCGGACTGTTGCATCTCTGCGGCAGTCCGTTTCTGTCTGTCCGGCGTCAGACGCGCACCGTGTAAATGCGGATGCGGAACTGTGCGCCGTGGGGCTTTAAATTGACGGCTTCCAGCAGACCGTTCTGCTTTTCGATCACCTGTCTGGCATAGGCCAGCCCGATGCCGAAGCCGGTCTTGGACGAATGCGTCCCGCGGTAGAAGCGTTCAAACAGATGCGGCAAATCCTCCGGCGGAATGCCCTCGCCGTCATCTGTCACGGTGACCGTAACCGCCACGGCATCCTGCTCTGCCCGCACCGTGACACAGCCGCCGGACGGGGTATGCTCGATGCTGTTTTTCAGCAGATTGGTCAGCGCCTCGGCACTGTGGTGAAAGTCTCCGGTGAACTGCGGTGTCCCGATGAGCTCCTGCCGGATCGTCACGCCCTTGAGCTCCGCCGTCACCGCAACCGCATCCGCTGCACTGCGGATCAGCTCCGCACAGTCCACAGGGTCTTCCGCAAAGACTGCCGCGCCCGCTTCGATCGTCGAAAGCTTCAGCAGCATCTCAATCTGATACTGCATCCGCGAAAGCAGCATCTTCAGCTCCTGTAAATATTCCCGCCGCTGCGCGTCCGTCAGCTCCGGCTTTGAAAGCAGACGCAGCAGCAGTGTCATCGAGGTCAGCGGCGTGCGGAGCTGATGCGAGACATTCTCCAGCGATTCGCGCAGATAGCGGTGATCCTTCGACAGCGCATCATGCTGCTCCTGCATTGTGCCTGCCAGCTTCCGGACGGCGTTTGCCAGCACGGAAAGCTCCCCCTCCGTATATCCCGGAAAGGACAGCCGCTCCGGATGCCGCAGAAGCTGCTCGATCTGTCCGGTCAGCCGATTGACGGCAGCATAGTGATGCCGCGCAAAGATCAGCCGCATGACGGCCAGCAGCACCCCGCAGATCAGAACCGCCGCCCCCGCCGCCGGACGGAACTGAAAGCAGACCAGCGCACAGACAACCGTCAGCCCCCCGCCGAGCGCCAGCTCCAGACGCAGCGCCCCGTTGGAAAACAGTCTCATCCGTCCACCGCCTTATAGCCCATGCCGCGGACGGTCAGAATCAGCTTCGGTGCCTTTTCATCCTGCTCAATGCGCTCCCGCAGACGCTTGATATACACCGTCAGTGTGTTGTCCGAGACAAATTCACCCGATGCCGACCACAGCTCGTCGATCAGCCGCTCCCGTGTCAGGAGCTGCCCCTTGTTCGTCATGAAGATCAGCAGCAGGCGGTATTCCAGTGCGGAGAGCACCAGCTCCGCGCCGTCCCGCCGGACAGTTCCGCGGTCGGGATCCAGCCGGATCGTACCGAGCGTCAGCAGACTGCTCTTTCTGGTATGCTTGCGCATGGCGTTCTTCATGCGGGCGATCAGCTCCCGCGGCCGGAACGGCTTTCCGATATAGTCATCCGCGCCGAGCTCCAGACCCGTCACCGTGCAGGCCTCATCTGCCGATGCCGTCAGAAACAGCACGGGGATATCCGATTCCTGCCGGATTGCCGCGCAGACGGAAAAGCCGTTGCCGTCCTGCAGAGAAAGATCGAGCAGCAGGCAGTCAAACTGCCCCGCATGAAAGGCTCTGAGCCCGTCCTGCTGTCCGGGTGCGTGCGTCACCGCGTATCCCTCGTCCCGCAGAAAATCGGTCAGATATCCCGCGAGCTCCGGATCGTCCTCAATTAACAGAATATGCTGCATGATGTCACTCCTTACCGATCTACTGTACCTGTGCCGGAGATATCCCGGCGCATCCTGTGATTGTATGTATTATACCACAGATCGGAAGAAAGCGCAATGGGACAGCCGGCATTTTCCGGCGCGATGCGCTGCGCGGATGCCGGTACAGCCGCAGATTTTTGGAATTTCTGCAAAAAATGTATCTGCTCCGCCCGCAGGATGTCCGGACAACTCGGAGAAACAGGTGATAATTGTGCAGTGTTTCACCATTTTTTGCATTGACCCTGATGCGGTTTCCTGTTATACTGATGTTACGGGGAGCGTCTGCAAAAACAGCAGACGGACTTCAAAAAACAGATACAGAGATACAGAAAACCGATAGGAGGACCGAACATGACCACAATTTTGAAACGGGGGATTTCTCTGCTCGCAGGTGCGGCGCTTCTGATGCTGCCCGCCGCGGCTGTGCCGGCTGTTCCGGCGGCGGCCGCCAGCCTGCTCTCCGCAGAATTTGAGACATCGAACGACAGCTTTACCGGCAGAGGCGGCGCCTCGGTGCAGTGGACTTCCGATGAAGCCTACACCGAAAACTGCAGCCTCTTTGTCAGCAAGCGCGGCGAAACATGGCACGGTGCAATCCGCAGCGCAGACAGCCTGCTCACTGCCGGAAATACCTACAGCATCTCCGCTGCCGTCCTGCAAAGGAGCGGTGAACCGGTTGAGATGAAGTTCTCCCTCCAGTATTCCGCCAGCTCCGGCGCCGAATACGCGGAAATTGTGCTTCAGACCGTCGAGAGCGATCAGTGGACCGTTCTCTCCAACAGCGCATACACCGTTCCGGCCGGTGCGACGGATTTCTCAATCTACATGGAGACAACGAAATCGACGACAGATTTCTACCTCGACTCCGTGAAAATCACCGGCGCACCCGCTGTCATCAAGAAGGGAGACGCAAACGGCGATCTATCCGTCAACATCGCGGACGCCGTCCGGCTCGCCGAATTCCTGACCTGTGAATCGGACGAAATCGAGCAGGGCGCGGACATGAACGCCGACAGCAAAATCAATGCGGTCGATCTCGCACTGCTCAAATATCATCTGCTCAACCCGCCGGTCTCGACCGTCAGCGGCGACTGGGACAACTATCAGGAAACCGCCTCCCCGCAGATGCTGAAGGTCTATCAGGACGGTGTCGCCCGCGTCGGCAATACGGCGCGCATCCGCGACAAAATCGCAAAGGCGCAGAGCGGCGAGCCCGTCACGATCGGCTACCTCGGCGGCTCGATCACCGAGGGCGGCTCCGCCTCGTCCCCGTCCAAATACTATGTCACGCTCGCGTCCGAATACTTCAGCTCTACCTTCGGCAAGGGCGGCAATGTCAAATCGGTCAATGCCGGTCTGGCCGGCACCTCGTCCGTCGTCGGCAACATCCGCGTGGACAATGACATCTTCTCCAAAAACTGCGACATCATCTTCATCGAGTTCGCCGTCAACGATCAGGGCAGCACGCGCTTCCAGAAGTCCTATGAATCGCTTGTCAAGAAATGCCTGATGCAGGACAATGAACCCGCCGTCGCGCTGATTACCCTCTGCCAGAAGTCCGGCGACAGCAATCAGGACTGGATGCAGAAAATCGCCGAGAACTACGATCTGCCGCTCATCAGCGGGAAAAACGCCGTTATGAACGGCATTCAGGCAGGCACGCTCAACTGGGACCGCGATTACGGCAGCGGTGACAACATCCACCCCGGAGACGGCGGCCACAAGCTGATTTCCGAGATCATCGCCTACTACTACCGGCAGGCGCTCCGGTCCGAGCACAGCAGCGACAGCTATGAAATCCCGTCAAAGGAGGTCTTCGGCGCAGACTACGCGACCGCGAAGCTCGTCGATTTCTCGCAGCTTCAGAATTTCAGCGCGGGCTCGTGGACAAGAGGCAACGGCTCCTACACCAAGAACGGCGGTCAGCCGATGAAATTCACCGTCAACGGCAAGGGCATCCTGCTGCTGTTCCAGTCCAATTCCAACGGCATGGGCGCGGTCAATGTCTCCGCAAACGGCAAGACGAACAAGGTCAGCGCCAATCTCCAGTGGACATGGGGCGGCAAGGACGGCGATGTCGGCTATTATCAGGACACCGCCGGCAAGCTCGATATCGAGATTTCCGACGGCGGCAGCGGCAATTTTGTCCTGTACGGCATCGCGGTCATCGAGTGAGCGCTGACAGCTTCCGGCAGGGACTCTGCCAGTGCCGCACTGATTGACAAACAACCTGAAATCTGCTATAATAAAGGTCGGGAAATGCGCGGATTCCCGGCCTTTATCTTTTTCCGCACCGAAAGGAGACACATCCGGTATGAAATACAGTCTGAAAAAACGAATCGCGGCATCTGTCCTTGCTGCGGTCACTGCGCTGACAGCGTTCTCGGCACTCCCCGCTGACGCTGCTGCGGCGAAAAAGCCGTCCGTTCTCGTGCTCGGCGATTCGATCAGCGCAAAATACAATCTGAAGGATACCGATTTCGGCTATTCCGATTATGTCGCGGCATATCTTCAGGCAGATGACTACCGCAATCTTGCAAAAAGCGGTCTGACCAGCACGCAGCTTCTCGATCAGCTGACGAACGACGCGGAGAAGTCCGGCGCAGTCAAAAACGCCGATCTCGTGCTCGTGACCATCGGCTCCAACGATATGCTCAACGCGCTGACCGCGTTCCTGCGCGCAAACGCCAATGAGGGCGAGCGCTTCCGCGATTACTTCCTCCGGGTCGCTAAATCCGGCACAAAGGCGGTGGAAGCAGCCGCCACCAAGCTGACCAGCGCGCTGCGCACCCCGCGCAATACGCTCGATGAAAACATGACCGCGATCAATGCGCGCATCCATGAGCTGAATCCGGATGTCAGGGTCGTCTATCAGAAAATCTACAACCCCTTTGAGACGGATAACGCCGAGTACGGCGGGCAGAGCTACGCGGAATACTACGAGTATTTCCTCAACTATATCCGCGGTCACATCAAGCGCGTCAACGACAACTGCTTTGACGATCTCAAAGACGCCGTCATCACTGACCCGTATACCATTTTCCGCGACAATGCGTGGAAATTCACCTTCTCCGATAAGGAGGACATTCACCCGAATGCCTACGGCCATGCGCTGATGGCTGCCGATACGCTGAACCGCCTCGGCTATGCCGATGCTGTCGTTCCGCAGTTCCGCGAGGTCGTGCTGAACGCCCACAAGTATCTCTCAACAAAGACCAAATTCGTGCCGGTCAGCGCACGCGAGCTGCTGCTGCCGCACACCGGCATTTCCTGCACGCACACACTCGGCGATGTCGATCTCGACGGTCAGATCACGCCCTTTGACGCCACTGTCACGCTGACATCCTTCAACTACTTCACCGTGCTCGGCATGGACGAGGACGACCCGGGGCTTGCCGGCTTCGTGCTGAATGACGAGCAGCACATCACCGCGGACGCGGACGGCGACGGCAGGGTCGATGCCTACGACGCCACGCTGATTCAGACCTACTACACCCTCAAGTACATGACAGGCTATGACGATCTGGAATGGGATGAGCTTGTCCGGTAAGTTCCCGCATCAACACAGCGCCCGCCTCCGGTGATCTGCCGGAAGC
>JAFPQL010000023.1 GCA_017414145.1 Oscillospiraceae bacterium
AAAATGTAACGGGAAGTATACAAATCTTGCAATAACTACAAGGCATATGTATACAAGAAGCATCTGTAGTTCTCGTTTTACCGAAAACTTCTTGAATCTGATCGCAATTATGAATCGCATAATTATCCAAATGAGAGTTATAAAAATAAACATCTGTAGATAGGAAATCTCAATCATAGTCACTGCCTCATCCTTTCTTTAGCAGATAGCTTGATAAATTCCGATTTATGTTTGTAACAATTATAGCACAACATCGTTGCATTGTCAATATAAACGCCATAGTACTTCTGACTTTGTATCAGAAATACTATGGCGAAAAATTTCTTTATCAGCGCAGCACTTATGCGGATGCGGCATCACATACACAATGCCCCGAAGCGTATTTCCTCGCTTCGGGGCAAAGCTGTCTGATGATTGGCATCATTGAAACGGCAGGGGAATGCGGCGGAGAATCGGGCGCTGACGGTTACAGGATCAGCGCAAACACGAGCAGAACGCCGAGCATTCCGAAGTTGACCGCGGTAAATACGCGGAAATATCTGCCGGTCTGCGCACCCTCGGATTTCCGGTAAAACTGGAATGAGATCAGACTGGCCAGCGACGCGATCATCGTGCCGAGACCGCCAAGATTGACGCCGAGCAGGAGCGCGTGTCCGTTTTCCGTAAAGCCGGACAGCATGACCGCCGCAGGCACATTGCTGATGAACTGCGACGCCAGCACGGAGACCGCCAGCTCTCTGCCGCCGAGCATCTGCCGCAGCAGCGTGCTGACCGCGTCGATTCTTGCGACATTTCCGACAAAGACGAAGAAGCAGACAAAGGTCGCAAGCAGCGCGTAATCGACCTTTTTCAGAACGGTGCGGTCCGCGGCGAGCGCCGTCCCGACTGCCGCGATCAGCACGGCCCAGTCCGGAATCAGCCGGAACACACAGAGCAGACAGACGAGAAACAGCGCGAGGTAAAGCGCAGTTTTTCCGCGGGGGAGCGGCTGCTTTTCCGTCTTGCCCGCCGTACAGGGCGTGCGGGGCAGCAGCAGGCAGAGCAGCGTCAGGCCGGCCAGACTCAGCGCGCCGAACGGCAGCAGCACCCGCAGAAATTCGCCTGCCGAGAGCTGATATTTGTCGTAGAGAAAGAGGTTCTGCGGATTGCCGACCGGTGTCAGCATACTGCCGAGATTGGCGGCGGCGGTTTCCAGCACAACGGTCAGGATGCGGCTTTTTTCGTCGGGAATCCGCCGGAAGAGCAGCAGTGTCATCGGGACAAAGGTCAGCAGCACGACATCATTCGTCACGAGCATCGACGAGAAAAAGCAGATCAGCATCAGAATCAGGCCGAGGCGGCGGACATGACCCGCACGGGCGAGCAGCGCGTCCGTCACAGTGTCAAACAGGCCGACCGACCGCACGCCTGCGACGGCTGTCATCAGCCCGAAGAGCTGAATCAGGACGGTGCGGTTCACATAGCCCGCATAGGCGCCGTCCGGCGGAATCAGAAAGACCGTAATCAGCGCCGCACAGAACGCGATGACCAGCACCGGCTGCGCGGCACAGAATGTCCGGACACGGTTCATGACTGCGGCGCCTCCTCTTTGGCGGATTCGCCGAGCTCCAGCCGCTGAACCTGCTCCAGTCTGCGGTTGATGGCTCTGGTGCGGGTGCCGACGAGCTGGTCGAGGTCCTTGCCGGCGAGCTCCAGCCGCCGCTGCGTCGTTGTCAGCACGGCCTCAAACTGTTCAAACTCCGCCTTGACGCCGCCGAGAATCTCCCAGACCTGATCGGACTGCCGCTGAATGGCGAGCGTCCGGAAGCCCATATACAGCGCGTTGAGCATTGCGGCCATGGTCGAGGGGCCGGCGATTGTCACGCTGAATTTCTGCTGCAGCAGCTCCGGCATTCCGAGCATGACCGCCTCGGAATAGAGCCCCTCAAAGGGCAGGAACAGGATGCCGAATGCCGTGGTGTCCGGTTCGCGGATGTACTTCTCGCGGATGTCCTTTGCAAAGGCCTGAAGCCGCTGCCGCAGGACGCCGACCGCCGCGTCTGCCGCTGCCTTGTCGCCGGATTCCTGCGCATCGAGCAGCGCGGTATAGCAGTCCGCCGGAAATTTGGAATCAATCGGAAGATAGACCGTGTGTCCGTCGTCGGCGGGGAGCCGCACGGCAAATTCCACACGCTTGCCGCTGCCCGGCACCGTCTCGACATTGCATTCATACTGTCCCGGCGCCAGAATTTCCGACAGGATGCTGTGCAGCTGAATTTCGCCGAGTGTGCCGCGTGTCTTGACATTGGACAGCACGCGCTTCAGCCCGCCGACATCCGCGGCGAGGGACTTCATCTCGCCGAGCCCGCGGTAGACGGCTTCGAGACTCTCGGAGACGCGCTGAAAGCTCTCTGTCATCTTCGCGTCGATGTGCGATTGCAGCGTGTCATCGACGGTGGTGCGGATTTCCTTCAGGCGCTTGTCGCTGTGGTCGCGCAGCAGCTCAAGCTGTCCCTCCAGCGTCTCGCGCAGTCCTGCCATGGAGCGGGCGTTCTGCGCCTCCAGTCCGCGGATGCGCTCCTCAAACTGTTTGAGCTGGACGGCAGTGGTATCGCGGGTCTGCGCCTGATTCTGTGACAGACTGTCTGACATCATCTGCATCGAGAGCCGGATTGTCTCATTGGTATTGGCGGTCTGCTCCGCACGCAGGCGCTGCTCCTCCTGCTGCATCTTCCGGACGGCATCCCGCAGGGCATCCGCCGTGCTGTCCGCGTTCTGTCCGCGCAGACGGAGCAGCAGATACACCTGTACGCCGGCCAGTGCGATGACCGCGATCAGCAGGATGATTTCCGCCGTGCTCATTGTGCCGCGCCGTCCTTCTGCGATGCCGCGGCACGGTGCCGTTCGATGAACGCGGCCTGATACTGCCGGCGGTAGGCGATGCGGCTCTCTGCCCACGCCTCATAGCCGCCCCAGCGCGGGTCGGTTTCGGCAGCCTCGTCATTGACGCCCTGCGTGCTGAAGCTGAAGACCGCCGTGCCGTCCGGCAGCATTGTGAATTCGATTTCGCGGCGCTGTCTGCCGGTATAGCCCTCGATCCAGCCCATTGCCGTGAAGCTGCGGGGCGTGTCCTCCGTGAACATAACCTGATTCATGTCCGCGTGGGTATCGGTCGTCTCGCGGACGCCGCCCAGATGATAGACCGCGGTGTCCGCATCGGTCATCGTGAAGGATTTGCCGTTCGGGTGGGGGTCTGCGCGCAGCCCGCCGTCATCGGTGATGACCGCGTCGCAGATCGTCACGAGCTCAAAGTCTGCGAAGGCCTTGCGCACCCACTTGGGCTGTGTGGTTTCGGGCGGCGCAAATTCGCAGAAGTCGCCGACGGGCAGGCAGAGCGCGTCCAGCACAGAAAAGAGCCGCGCCTTGACCGCGGGCAGACCGGTGTTTTTGCGCGTACAGAGCAGCCAGTCTCCGTCGCCGGCGCTGCCGGTCTGCTTCCACTGCGCATATTCCGCACACATCGTTTCCCGCGCCTCATAGCTGTCTTCGAGATCGCAGTCCAGACGCTGCATCGTCCCGTAGAAGCAGTCGTAATGCAGAATCACGAACAGGAAATTGACCAGCTCGGTCAGCTCCTCCGGATCGACCGTGCCGGCCTGCTCTCCGGCGAGGAGCTTTTGCATTGTGCGGTCAAGCTCTGCCGTCACGCCGGCGTCGTCGGAGCGGCTCAGCGCCCGCCGGATCTGTTTCAGACTGCAAAACTCCTCCAGACGGGACAGCATTGCCTGATAATCATCCTGTATATTCATCGGATATCCTCCCTGAAACCACAAAACAGCAATCCCGCACAGGGGGACTGCATTCTTTAGAAAGTATAGCACAGAACCGGCTGAATGTCAAGGAAACACACGGCGAAAAACCTTGCAAATCGCCGGAAGCTGTGTTATAATAGAGAAAATGAGCAAAGGGGGCAGATCCATGAAAACACTGTTCCGGAACGGCACCGTTGTCAATGTCTTCACCGGTGAGCTGCGCCGCGAAAATGTTCTGATCGGCGACGGCGTGATTCTCGGTACGGGGGACTATACCGAGCAGGACGCCGATACCGTCCGCGATGTGACCGGCAGATTTCTCTGTCCGGGTTTCATCGACGGGCATATTCATATTGAAAGTACGCTGCTGACGCCTGCCGAGCTGGCACGCGCCGTCCTGCCGCACGGCACGGCCGCGATTGTCGCGGACCCGCATGAGATTGCGAATGTCGCGGGAACGGACGGCATCGACTTCATGCTGCAAATGAGTGAGGGGCTGCCGCTCCATGTCTATCTGATGCTGCCGTCCTGCGTGCCGGCGATGCCGCTGGACGAATCGGGTGCGGTGCTGGATGCCGCGGCGCTGAAGCCGTATTATGCACACCCGCGTGTTCCCGGACTGGCCGAGATGATGAACTATCCCGGTGTGCTGGCGGGCGCGGACTTCGTGCTGGAAAAGCTGGCGGATGCGCGGGCGGCGGGCAAGGTCATCGACGGGCACGCCCCGCTGCTGACCGGCCGCGATCTGGACCGCTATATTGCCGCGGGGATTCAGAGCGATCACGAATGCTCCTCGGCGGCGGAGGCGATCGAGCGCGTGCGGAAGGGACAGTGGCTGATGATCCGGCAGGGGACTGCCGCACGGAATCTCAGTGCGCTGCTGCCGCTGTTTGACGAGCCGTATGCGTCCCGCTGCCTGCTGGTTTCTGATGACAAGCATCCGGAGGAGCTGCTCTCCGACGGCCATATTGACGCGATGATCCGGACGGCGGTGCGCGCAGGAAAATCTGCCGTGACCTGCATCCGCATGGCCACGCTGCACGCGGCGCAGTGCTTTCATCTCAGCGGTGTCGGCGCGATTGCGCCGGGTTACCGCGCCGATGTGAATATTCTGCGCGATCTGGACACCGCCGATGTGGAGGCGGTCTACACCCGCGGCATTCCCGCTGCGGAAAACGGCGTCTGCTTTGCGTTTCCGGCGCCGCAGTACCGGTCTCCGCGCTGGAACCGTGTGCTGCACTCCTTCCGGCTCGATCCGCTGACGGCGGAGGACTTCGAGGTCCCGCCGCAGACCGGAAAATGCCGCGTGATCGGCATTCAGCCCGGACAGCTTCTGACCGAGGAGCGCTATGCGCAGCTTGACTTCACACAGCAGAACGGCATTGACACCGCCCGCGATATTCTGAAGCTCGCGGTGATCGAACGGCACCGCGGCACCGGACACCGCGGCATCGGCTTCATTCAGGGCATCGGGCTGAAACAGGGCGCGATTGCCGGCTCTGTCTCGCATGATTCGCACAATCTCATTGTCATCGGCACAAATGAAGCGGACATGGCGGCGGCTGCAAACCGCGTCCGGACGCTGGAGGGCGGATTTGTCTGCGCGGTGAACGGGCAGGTGACCGCCGAGCTTCCGCTGCCGGTTGCCGGACTGATGAGCGGGGAATCGGCACAGACCGTCGCGGCGCAGAACCGCCGGCTGAACGAAACCGTGCGCGCAATGGGCGTGCCGGAGAATGTGGCGCCGTTTATGAATATGGCGTTCGTGTCGCTGACGGTGATTCCGGCGATCAAGATGACGACACGCGGCCTCTGCGATGTCGCCACACAGACGCTGCTTCCGCTTTTCTGCGAGGATGCGCAGCCCTGATTCGTGCGGCGAAGATACAGACAGCTCCGAAGTGATCCTTTGATTGCTTCGGAGCTTTTCATATCAAGGGCGTGTTGACAAGTCCGGCATTCTATGCTAACATGATATTGATCGGGACAGACGGCATCCGGGGGCGGATCGTCCGGAAAATTTTTTTCGGAGCGGATGTAGCCCTGTGCGTCCGGACTCTGTCTGTCACAGTGAAGCGCTTCAGAGAAACACCCTCCGGCAGGGAGCTGCCAAAAAAAATCTGAGAAGATGTAGCCCGGTGAACCCGGATTCTGTCTGTCACATTGAAGTGCTTCAACACAGGTTTTGAGAAAAGGAGGCTGACGGCATGACCGACCGGGCAATTCTGGAGCTTCTGAACCGCCGCGATGAAAAAGGACTGACCGCGGTGCAGGAGCAGTACAGCGGATACTGCTACACCGTTGCGTACAACATTCTCGGAAGCCGCGAGGACGCAGAGGAATGTGTCAACGATATGCTCATCAGACTGTGGAATGCCATTCCCCCTGCACAGCCGGAAAATGTCGGCGCATACGCGGCGGCGGCGGCGAAAAATCTCGCCAGAAACCGCTATGTATCCCGCATGGCACAGCGCCGCGGTGGTGCGGAGGAGCATCTTCCGCTGGAAGAGCTGGTCATTCTGCCGGAGGCGCCGGATAATGTGGAACAGGAAGTGGACAGCCGTGAGATTGGCAGCGGTCTGAACCGGTTTCTCGGCACGCTTTCGGAAAAGCAGCGGAAAATCTTCGTGCAGCGATACTGGTTCCTGATGCCGGTGGACGACATTGCAGCCGACCTGCGGATCCCGAAAAGCACGGTGACCGTAACGCTCGTGCGGCTGCGCAAAAAGCTCCGGAATTACCTGGAAAAGGAGGGGTTACTGTGAGACAGGAGACACTGAACAAGCTGTTTGACATCACAGATCAGATCTCAGAGGCATACATCGCGGAAGCCATGCCGCACAGCCTCAGGTATGCCCATCAGACAATCAAACACTCTGAAATACACAGAGAAGAACAGGAGAAAAGACCCATGAATATCAGTATGACAAGATATATCGGAACAGGCTTTGCCGCAGCGGCAGCGCTCGCAGTCGTCATCGGCGGCGGCGTGCTCATCAGCAGACTCCGGGGGGATGACCCCGGCCGCGCCGGCAATTCAGACATCACGACTGCCGCCGTGCAGACGGAAACCACGGCATCACAACAGACGACTTCCGCCACGGAGACGGAACGGACGACCGAACTGACGACCGAACTGACAACCGCGCTGACGACCGCCCTGACCGCCGCGGATACACCGCCGCTTGAAACCGGTTACGGACACGATCTGTCCGGTATGCCCACTGTACTTTATCAGATGAAG
>JAFPQL010000214.1 GCA_017414145.1 Oscillospiraceae bacterium
CGCGCCCTTGCCGAAGCGGATCATCTCCTTGCCGGTCACGGAACTGACCGCGTCGCGGGAATTGGCGTCATCGCCGTTGTAAATCACGAATCTGCTCGCCTTCTGCGCAAACTTCGTAAAGGATGCCTTCAGATTTTCAAGCGTGTGGAAATACTCCATGTGATCCTCGTCAATGTTGAGAATCACGGAAATATCGGGCGAAAGCCGGAGGAAGGTATCGACATACTCGCAGGCCTCGCAGACAAACACCTCGCTGCTGCCCGACCGGCCGCTTCCGCCGATGCTCGGCAGCTTGCCGCCGATGACCGCCGACAGATCGACACCCGCCGTGAACAGAATCTGCGTCAGCATGGAGGTCACGGTCGTCTTGCCGTGGGTGCCGGCAATGCAGACCGCCTCGCGGTACCACTCGGAGACCAGTCCGAGCAGCTCGCTGCGCTCCATCATGTCCACGCCGCTTGCCTCTGCCGCGGCGCGTTCGGGATTGGTCTTTGCAATCGCGGCGGAATAGACAACCAGATCGGCATCGCCGAGATTCTCCGGACGCTGCCCGAGCTGCACCGGAACGCCCATCGCCCTTACGGCGGCAAGCGTGTCTGTCTCATTGTTGTCGGATCCGGTCAGATAATACCCTTTTGCGTGCAGAATCTGCGCAAGCGGGTACATTCCGCTGCCGCCGATCCCGATCATATGGATATGCTTCTTGCCTGACAATAAATCTCTCATGGTTGGTTTCATCCTCTTTTTCGTATAATATACACAAAACGAACACATTTCTATGATATGATAACTCCTGACAGTGCGGCATACCACGGAGTCTTCCCCGCCCCTTGCCGCATTCGCAGATTCACCAACGGCTTGCAGAGACATTTCAGTTTTTGAAAGGAAGGTTCAACCATGGTAATCACTGATCTGAAAATCCGCAAAATGATGGCTGACGGCCGTCTCCGTGCAATTGTTTCCATTACGCTTGACCAAATGCTCGCAGTCCACGATATCAAGGTCGTACAGGGAGAAAACCGGCTGTTCGTCGCAATGCCCAGCAGAAAGGACGAGGGCGGAATTTTCCGCGACATCGTTCATCCGATCTCCGCACAGGCGCGTCAGTATCTGGAGGAGCAGATTCTGGAAGCCTACCAGGAACAGCTCGCCCTGATGCAGGCGGAAGATGAGCAGGCTGCCGCGGAAGCGACTGCCGAAGCCTCACAGGAGCTGGAAGCGGACGGCCCCTTTGCCTGACCATCCTAAAGAAATCCCTGCCCCACTTTGTGTGCGGGCAGATTTCTTTTTTCAGAAGCTGCTTGCATATTATGCAGGCAGCTTTTATGTTATCAGTCTGCGCCCATGATGAGCTGCATGGTTTTCAGCAGCGCAATCTGCGTCTTGGCATCGGGAATCTGATCCCGCATGACGCGGCGCACCGCCTCATAGAGCGGCAGCTTCTCAACATCGAGAAATTCGTCCGCATCGAGCGACTGCTCCGAGAAGTGCAGCCCTCTTGCCAGATACATATAAATGACCTCGCGGTCATACGCGGGCGTCGGATACAGCGAACCGAGCGAATAGAATTCATCCGCCTCCGCGCCGACCTCCTCCTTCAGCTCGCGCCGCGCACACTGCGCCGGATCCTCGCCGTATTCGAGCTTGCCGGCGGGGATTTCCAGTGTTTCGCTGCCGTGCGGGTAGCGGAACTGCCGCACCATCAGCACCTGACCGTCATCGGTCAGCGGGACGACGCAGGCACCGCCCGGATGATGCACGACCTCACGGATCGCTTCCGCGCCGTTTTCCAGCCGCACCGTATCTCTCGTCACGCGGATAATTCTGCCGTCATAGACCTCCTCGGAGGAGATCCGCTCCTCCTTCAGATGCAGCTCCGGCACAGCGCATTCGCCGCGCTGCGCACAGTCTCCGCATTCGCCCGCACAGGGGCGCTGATCTTCATTCGTCATTCGGTTCTTCCTCCTCCGGCTCCGCTTCGGGCAAAGGCGCGGGTGTCCCCGTTTCCTCGCCGTTCAGAAGCCTTCCCATTGATTTCATATAGGAATAGCGCGCATAGGTCGCGTGCAGCGGCAGCTCGCCCGCCGCGTGATAATCGTAGCAGTATTTTGCCGCATAACAGGCCGGTTTCCGCTTCCGGCCGAGCACCGCGGCACAGAGCAGATACAGCACCAGCAGTCCGGCGCCGCCGACGGTCAACAGAAAGCCGCCGTACAGACCGGGTGTCCGGTAGCGGAATGTGACCGTATTGTCGCCGGCCTCGCATCGCACGGCCATAAAGCCGTAATCGACGCATTCCACCGGCACAGACCGTCCGTTGACCTCAGCCGTCCACCCGCTCTCATACGGCACGCTGAAGAACACCATCTGCGGTTTTTCCAGCGAGATCGTCGCACGGAAGCCGTAGGAATCGCAGGAGAAGGTATCGCAGCAGCGGGTCTGCGCGGTTTCGCGGCAGAAATCGAGATAGTCCTCGTCGCGCACGCCGAGCTTTTCCGTGTCATCGAGCTTTGTCAGGATGTCGCCGTACCGCTCCGCCTGCTCCGGTGTCAGCAGCAGTGCCTGCAGCATGGTCTTTTCCTGCGAGAGCGAGGTCAGCAGCGCGGTCTCATCCGCATCCGCATAGTGATCGTATGCAATGCCCATCGGCAGATAGGCCTGATTTTCGTAGATATAAAAGCCGTTTTCCTTTTTCAGATAGTGGAAGCCCGGCATATCGAGCGTGTGGCTTTCGGTGTCGGCATTGTCCGCGTCCGCCTTGTCAAAATAATACCGGACACTGAACAGTGCGCGCAGCGGATAATGCTTTAAGTCGGCACGGGACGCCACATCCCGCGTCACGCCGATTTTTTCGTAGAAATCCATGATCGAGACCGGCACGACGCTGTGGAAGCAGCGCATATTGGAATAGCCCCAGAACATGGGATAATTGTCGTAATCCTCGGAAATATCGACGCGGAAGAACTGGTTTTCGACCGGATCGACATGAATCGAGCTGCCGCCCTTGATCGCGTAGGCGACATAGGTGTTCGGGTACATTCCGAGACCGAGCCCGAAGTAGACGGTCATCGCGGTGCAGGTGATGCAGCTCACGACGCACATCCACAGCGCATAGCTCTGATACTTCCAGCCGTGCGCACGGCTGCGCAGCACGGTGATGCACAGATAGAGCATCATGCAGCAGGCGCCGAGCACCAGCCAGAAATACATCGGGAACTGCGCGAACGAAAACCACGAAAGACTGCCGTCCTCCTGCTTGACCGGCAGCAGCGAGATGACGCCGAAGCCGAGCAGAAACAGCGCGCAGACCCGGATGCCGGTTTTCCAGCGGATCGACGGATTGTCGAGCGCATAGGCGGTCATCAGCGCCATGATCAGCACCGGCATATAGTACCAGCGGGCGTAATATGCCTCGTTGAACAGGTGGAACATCGTGTTGAGCGTCGGAACCAGCGCGCAGATCATGCAGATGACCGTCAGACGGGTCGCCCAGTGCTTTTTCTTCTGCGACATGAAGGCGATGACGCCCGCCATTGAGAACATCGGCAGATAGCCGCCGATCGACGCCCATTTTGCAAAATCAGACTGGAACAGATTCGGACGCGCCGGCACATCCGGCAGCATGAAGAAGCTCTGGATAATCCGCCACAGCCGCGTGCGGTCGGAGTACGCGACCATGTCCATGCCGGTCAGGTAATTGCCGACTCTGTGATTGGCATAGACCGCGAAATAGCTCGGCAGCAGGATGACGCCCGCGAGCAGACCGCCTACGACCGCCTCAAAGGCCAGCGTGAGGAAGTTGCCGACTCTTGCCCGGAAATCGGGCGCACAGCAGCGCACGGCGAAATACAGCACCAGAAATACCGCCTGCCCCGCGAAGAAATAATAGTTCAGCAGCGCCATCAGACCGACGCTCAGCGCAAAGACGCCGCGGCGGTTTTCGTTGATGTGCTGTTCCATCGCAATCAGCATCAGCGGGAAAAAGGCTGTCACATCCTGAAAATGATTGAAAAAGATGTTGAAAAGCTGGAAGCCGGAGTAGGCGTAGAGCATCGCGCCGATCATCGCGGCGTGCCGGCTCCGGACAAACCGCCGGATATAGGCAAAGGCGGTCATCGCGGCAAAGCCGTGCTTCGCCGCCAGCAGATACGGCATCGCGTACAGCACAGCGCGCTGCGGCAGCAGTGCCGTCACCCAGAAAAACGGGCTCCCCAGCAGATAAAACGAGTACGACCCGATGAAATTGACGCCGAGATCCGTTTTCCAGTTCCAGCCGAACGCCCCCTCGCGCACAGCCTCATGCGCAATGTGGTAAAACGGAAGCTGCTGCGAATTGAAATCGCCGTAATAGATGAAATATCCGCCGGTCAGGATCATGACCGGCAGCATAATCAGCAGAATCACTGCCGCGCCGAGCAGAAAAACCTGTAGATACGGCTCCTTCCGCTGACCGGTGATTGTATCCGCCGCAAACGGATTCCGGTATTTTCTCATCATTGCTGTGCTCCCTCGTCTCCTCCGGCACTGCCGGCCGGTCTTTCTGTATTGATCGCAGTCATTCTATTATATCACAAATCGGTGCAAAAGTAAAGAGCATTTGTTCTTTTTTTGCAGGCGGAATCAGGCATCCGGCTTCAGCAGCGCGAGCAGCTGCGACCGCTTGGCAGCCATCAGCTCGTCAAACCGCGCAAGATAGTCATACGGATACTTGCACTCGGTCAGGCGCTCGATGCCGCGCCTGCCGCCCAGCACCTTCGTCGAGGCGCCCGCCCCGATGCCGAGAATCGTCTGGGAATCGTCCATCATCATGACATTGTATACGCTCTCAAATCCCGGCTTTGCATAGCCGACATTTTCAAGGTTTGCCGCCATATTCTTCTGCCGGTAGAGGTAATACGGGCGATAGCCCGCCGCTGTCAGCGTTTCCTGCGCATAGGCAACCATTTCGCTGACGGCCTCCGGCTCCGGCATCGGCAGGCTCTGATAGAAGTCCGCCGCCTTTTTCAGCGCCAGACAGTGTACGGTGATGCTCTCCGGACCGAGCGCGACGGCGCGGTCGATGCTGTCACGGAAGCCCGCCGCCGTATCGCAGGGCAGCCCGGCAATAAAGTCCATGTTGATATTGGAAAAGCCCGCTTCCCGCGCCAGCAGGAACTTTTCAACGGCATCCGCCGCGGTGTGCGGCCGTCCCGCCGCTTTCAGCACATCATCCTGAAAGCTCTGCGGATTGACCGAGATGCGCGTCACGCCGAACTGCCGCAGAACCGCAAGATTCTCCCGCGTGATCGTGTCCGGTCTGCCCGCCTCGACAGTGAATTCCCGCAGCGGCTGCCCTTCTGCAAAGCTGCGGCACAGCCAGTCCAGCGGCTGATAAAGGTCAATCGAGGTCGGTGTGCCGCCGCCGATGTAAATGCTGTCAACGGTCAGGCCGCATTCTGTCACGATGTCGCGGACCAGTTCGATTTCTTCCGCGATGCACTGATTATACTTCGGAATCAGCTTTCCCATCTGCGCGACGGAGTTGCTGACGAACGAGCAGTATTTGCAGCGGGTCGGGCAAAACGGCACCGAAAGATAAATGCCGACGCCGTTTTTCGGCGCTGCGTCGAGAATCGGCTGCTGCACCGCGAGAATCTCCGCGGCAAGCTGCGTTTTCTCCTCCGTCACCTGCCAGATGTGCCGGAACTCGTCCTTCGCCTGTGCGATGCTGCCGCTCCGCTCAGAGAACTTCCGCAGCAGATTGACCGGCCGGATGCCGGTCAGCATTCCCCATTGCGGGCGCATCCCCGTCAGGTCACAGAGCTGCGGATAGAGCAGCGCGGAGATTTCGCGGTCAAGGCGGTTGTTCGGAATCCCGGCAGGCAGCACCGTCTCGCCGCGGCGTTCGCTGCCGCCCATGCGCGTCAGCCCCGAAAGCCGCAGACTGCTGTCCGGAAGCGGTGTCAGCACCGCGGAAAGGCACTCCCCCTCCGGCACGGATTCCGCCGCAGAAAAAGTGAAGCGCTCCGCCGGGCGGAACAGCTTCAGCAGCGCTTCCATTTCATAGGTACGGGAATGACCGTAAGTGTGAATGACCATGCGGTCACCTCCTCGTTCTTCGATGATTTCTTCTCATCCGATCGGTTTTTCTATGTATCCGCAGATGAACGGGAAAAAGTCAAATTTCTCCGTTCCGGTATGCACAAAGCCGTGCGCCTCATACCACTGCCGCAGCACCGTGTTTTCCTCCACGATGCTCAGCTTCATGACGCGGCATCCCAGACCGGCAGCTTTCGTCTGCGCATCGTTCAGGAGCATCTCCCCGATGCCGCAATGCCTGTATGCCGGCAGCACGCACAGGCTGCCCAGCTCACAGGCGGCATCCTCTGCAAGCAGCAGATTGTAGTACCCGACCGGCCGCTCCTGCACGAAATACCCGTACATCGGGCGGTGCTGCTCCCGCAGAAAGTGCAGCAATCTCGCTTCGTCCGTCGCAAACGCCGTAAAATACGGTGCATTTTCCGCCGTAAAGCCGAATGTATCCGCAACCGTCTGAAAGCGCTCCCGGATGACCTGCACACAGTCCGGAATCTCCTGTTCCGTGATTGCCCGAATCATATCCGAACGCGCCTCCTGTGTCACCATGTTTTCAGAGACGGATTGACATAGTGATTGAACTGCCGCTCATGCGACAGCGTGGTGTTCATATAATGTCCGCAGTAGCAGGTGCAGTCGCCGTCGAGCTGACCGAGCTTTGCAAGCGACGCCCGCATATCCTTGATGTTGCCGCCCTTGAAATCCACTCTGCCGACACCGTCGCGGAACAGCGTATCGCCGGTGAACAGCAGGTCGCCGTGCCGGAAGCAGCAGCCGCCCGGTGTATGTCCCGGCGTGTGCAGCACCGTAAAGGTCAGCTCATCGGAGAATTTCAGGCAGTCGCCGTCCGCAAAGGTCCGGATGCCCGCCGCATCGGGGCAGCGGTACTGCGCGCCGTAGCCGAGCTGCACCGCGAGCGAATATTCCGACGACAGCACCATATCGCGGTCAAGCGGATGCACCCAGAGCGGTATGCCGGTCGCCTCCATGATCTCCGACGCGGCGCCGAAATGGTCAAAATGCGCATGCGTCAGCAAAATGGCAAGGGGTTTGAGTTCCTGCCGTGACAGCTCGCTTAGAATATAGTGTCCCTCCGCACCCGGATCAATCAGCACGGCGTTTTTTTCGTCATCGTATACGATATGGCAGTTGGCTTCCAGATCTCCGACCGGAAGTGTCAGAACTTGCAGCATAAAGGGCTCCTTTCAGTCCGCAGACATCGCCGTCAGCCGCTCCGTCAGCGTGCGGTAGGCGGCATCCCAGTCCGCCCGCGGGTCAAACAAATACAGATGCGGAATGTCAAGCGTTTCCAGAATGGCAAGCTCCCTGCTCTGCCGCTCTTCCAGCGCAGCGATATAGCCGTCAAAGCCGGTCAGCCCGTGCGCTCTGCCGTAGCCGCCGTTACAGTGGTAGTCCGTGACGGCATTGCACCATTCCTCCCCGCGTTCGGGCAGCGCCGCACGGACGCTGTCGGCAATCCGGCTGTTCCGCAGATAGACAACGACAGGGTTCAGCGGGGAAATGATCTCCGCAATTTCGCCGATGTATGCGGCGGACTCTGCCGGCGTCTGATTGAAGCGCATCATCGTCTCGCACATCGGATTCTGCAAGAAGACGCAGTTGAACACATAGCGCCGCGTTCCGATGCCGGAGACAAACCGGCGCCACTTTTCGAGCATCAGCGGCTTTTCCGTCTCCCACGGCAGGAAGTCATAGATTTTAAACGGCAGCAGACGCGCAAACAGCGGCGTCTCCCGAAAGGCGGCAAGCGGTACCAGATAACCGTTCATCAGCGGTTCTGCCGCCTTGAGAATCTGCCGACGCTCCGCCCCGGAAAATCCGGCAAGCGCTGCCTCATCCAGAAAAGCGTGAAATTCATAATCGGCAGGGTGATCGCCCGTCCCCTCGTTCACGGCGGTCATACCGAATTGCTTTGCGATGAACGCAGCCGCCGTACTCTTGCCGGAGCAGGGCAGACCCTCCGTCAGAATCAGTCTGTGCTGCATCGGCGTCACCTCAGTAAGCGGCACGCTCTGCGGAAATGACATCCCGCACCGCAAGCAGCTTGGTCAGCAGTCCCGTCAGCACCTCACGCGAGCCGACCGAAACCGTCGCCTCCAGCAGCGCGTTGCCGTTTTTCAGCATATGGAAATTGAAGTTGGATACGGGAATATGCGCCTCGTTCAGCACCGCGGTAATGTCGTTCAGCAGACCCATGCGGTTGACGCAAAGCACCTCGATCTTGACCTGCATCTCCGCGGCCGGCGCGTTCGACGCCCACTGTGCGGGAACCCAGCGGGAAAGCTCCTCCGGATCGCCGCGGCTGAGCGCCTCCCGGTATTTTTTGCACTCCTGCGTGTGAATTGAGACACCGTGTCCCATCGTCGAGAAGCCGACGATTTTTTCTCCCTGCAGCGGCGAACAGCAGCGTGCCAGCTTGACCTCCACATTGGCGACGCCGTCCAGAATCACGCCGGAGCTGCTCTTCTGCGGCTTGCGCAGAAGCTCCGGAGAAATCGTCTGCGGCTCTGCTGCCGCGCCGTACCGCCGGATATACGATTCACGGATGCGCGGCATCAGCTTGGTCAGCGACAGTCCGCCGTAGCCGACAGCCGCGTAGAAATCGTCGAGCGTCGCGCAGTTCGGCTGACGCAGATCCTCCGTCAGAATGGTCAGCATCTGCTCCGGCGTGACCGGTATGCGCATTCTGCGGCACTCGTGCTCAAGCTGCGCCCTGCCGTTGACAATATTCTCCGGACGGCGCTCATGCTTGAACCATGACCGGATTTTCGCACGCGCCTCATTGGTCTTGACGATGTCGAGCCAGTTCCGGTTCGGGCCCTTGCTGCGGTCCTTGCTCGTGATGATCTCGCAGACCTCGCCGGTGTTGAGCTGATAGGAAAGCTGGACGATCTTGCCGTCCACCTTCGCGCCGACGGTCCGATGCCCGATCTCCGTATGGATGTGATAGGCAAAGTCGATGACCGTCGAGCCGACCGGCAGGCTGATCGGGTCGCCCTTCGGCGTCATGACGACAATGTCCTCCGGTGCGATGTCGTTCTTGATCGTGTTGACAAGCTCCTCGGGATCGTCGC
>JAFPQL010000024.1 GCA_017414145.1 Oscillospiraceae bacterium
GTTCACCGGCGGCATCGGTGAGAACTCCTGGGAAGTCCGCGAGCGCGTCTGCCGGGATATGGAGTTCTTCGGCATCGAAATTGACAAGGAGCGCAACAAGAACAGCCGCGGTCAGCTGATCCGTCTGTCCATGCCGAAGTCCAGAGCGGAAGTCTGGGTCGTCCCGACCAACGAAGAGCTGCTGATCGCCCGCGATACCCTCGCACTGATCTCCGGCTGAACCGCCGCTTCTATTATTATACCGCGGATTTGCCGGAAACGCAAGGCTGTTTGACCGAAAAATATATACAAATTTCCCATTCGATTTTTGACACATAAGAAAGGAGCCGTGGAACCGATGTCAAAACTGATCGACTCCATCAGGCAGTTTTTTGCAGCACAGCATGAACCGGTCGAAGAAGACAGCGACCTCATCCGCAATGCACCGGGCGTCCGGCAGTTCTCACACAGCTTCAAAACCGTGACGCTGCCCTCTGCGGTGGAACCGGATCAGCCCGTTCCGCTCGATGAGAGCGCAAAGGCGCTGCTGTCACTCGCAGAGGAAATCCGCACCAACGCACACGCGGAATATTCAAAGTTCCGCGTCAGTGCCGCGCTGCTGACATCCTCCGGAAAGGTCTATCTCGGCGTCAACATCGAAAACGCTTCCTACCCCGCCGGCATCTGCGCGGAACGCTCCGCTGTCAGCGCTGCGATCACGGCGGGCGAGCGCGAGTTCACAGCAATCGCAATCTGCGGCGGACTGGCCAGCGAACCCTGTTTTCCGTGCGGAATCTGCCGGCAGGTGCTGTCGGAATTCTGCGGGCCGGATTTCCCGGTCATTCTTTCCACCGGCATCTACCCGCTGAAAAATCTGCTTCCGCATTCATTCACATTATAATACAAGATGAGAGGTCTGAGAACCCGTTTGCGAATGTGCGGCGGATTCCTGCCTCTCATTCTGTCCGGAGGAACCGATTCCATGAAACGCGTTATTCCCCTGCTGCTGTCACTTCTGCTGATTCTGACCGCGCTGTCAGGCTGCGGAGGCGATACCGAAAAAACCGGCTCCGGCCATTCCTTTTCCTTCACGCTGGTCGGCAATCCGGACACACTGGATCCGCAGCTCGCTGTCAATGCTTCCGCAAAAACCGTTCTGGCGAATCTGTTTGAAGGACTGTTCACGCTCGGTGATGACGGAACGCTCCGGAACGGCGTCGTCAAAGACTGGCGTGTCTCCGATGACAAGCTGCACTATTCCTTCGACCTGCGGCAGGATTCCTACTGGTTCCGCGCCGCGGAGGGGGGAACCGGCTTTGACAGGGAGGCCGCTGTCAGGGTCACGGCAAACGACTTTGTTTTCGCCTTTCAGCGGATGTTTGACCCGATCTATCACTCCCCCTATACCGAAACCTTTTCCGCCATCCGTCACGCGTCAGACATTCTGAACGGCGGACAGGATCCTTCGATCATCGGCGTCTATGCGCGTGGGGACGATCTGCTGGAAATCGAACTGGAGCAGCCGGATTCCGGTCTGCTGATGAAGCTGGCGACCACGGCGGCTCTGCCCTGCAATCAGACCTATTTTGAGATGACAAAGGGCAGGTACGGGCTGGATGAACAGTCCGTCATCGGCAACGGCAGCTTCGCGCTGACGCGCTGGCTCTATGACCCCTACGGCAAGTACAATGTCATTCAGCTCAGCCGGAACCCGCTCAACCATGCCGTTCACAAGGTCTATCCGATTGACCTGAACTTCTACATCGAAAAAACAGAGGCGGATGCCGTCCGGATTTTCACAAAGGGCAACACGGACTGCTGTGTCACCACGCAGACGGATCTGCTCAAAGACGCCGACGCGACGGTCAGCGGCGCGTTCAGCCTGACGCTCGGTCTGATCGCAAATCCGGCATCCGACTTTGGAAAATCCCCGCTGATCGGCAATGCCATGCGTGCGGCACTGGATTACGCCGGAATGCCGCTGTACGACGATCTTCGCCCCGCCTCCGGCATTCTGCCGCCGGCATCTGTTCTGATGAACAAGAGCTGCCGTGAGCTGATTTCCGATGCGGCCTACCGCATCAACAATCCCGAACGGGCAAGGCAGCTTCTCAGCTCCGGCCTGTCGGCAATCTCCCGCAAAGAGCTTGCGGAAGGCAAGGTGCTTGTCCCGAACGGCCTGATGGACTACAGCGCGCTGCTTACCGTTTTTCTATACTTCTTGAACAACAGTA
>JAFPQL010000215.1 GCA_017414145.1 Oscillospiraceae bacterium
GAATCTCAGGGCCATCGGGCACCTGATCCTTGTCTTCACTTCTGACTGATCTTGAGCGGAGTCTGTATTTAAGGGATGGTATCCTGTATTTCGGCTGTATCCGGTCTGATGCTCAGATGAACGAACTGGAACCGGGTTACACCAAAAAAGTTATGCGTCCCGATGAAAACTGTTTCAGAGATACTTCAGATCCTGGATATGCACACCCGCTTTTTAACTATAACTATGATTATGAGCATAACGGCGCGGCACAGAATGCGTTGATTACGCGGTGCAATACCACCTTCGTTGACAGGAACGAGGACGGTCTTCTGGACGGCGACTGGAATTTCGACGGCCTCAGAAACAGGAACGACTCTGCCTATTATTCTGCGGCCTGCTGGAAAACGGATCCTGTAAACTGCCCCAGCATTCCGCAGAATAACATGACATATTATCTCAAAAAGCTAATCAATGTCTGGGATATGTCTCCGGAAGAAGTCTATCAGGAGTGGAACTACAGCTGATTCCGCAAACGGTTCCCAACAAAAACTGCCTCTGCAAAAAGCAGGGGCGGTTTTGCTGTCTGTGCGTGCGGACAATTCCTGTGCAATTTATACAAGATGATAGATTGGTTCCGCATACATCCCACAAAGTTTTCATTTCCGCTTGACAGAATTGTCCGATGCAATTATAATAAAGTTGCTGGAAACAAACGCTTGCATCCGTTGCAGAACACACACAGCAACACATCACTTTGAAACCATGCCGCGGCAGTTCCCCCCAAGCGGCTGGCAATATTTTACCATATTAAAGGAGGATTTCTTTCATGAAACTCGGCAAAACACTCTCCATTCTCTCGGCAGCCCTGCTGGGGCTCTCGGCGGCGGCCGTTCCCGTCACACTGTCGGATGCACCGGGCAGCATCGTCGCGGAGGCGGCGGTATCCGGCGACTGGCAGTACACCGTTTCGTCCGGCAAGGCGACAATCACCGGCTACACCGGTACCGCGACAAGCATCACGATTCCCGGTACGCTCGGCGGAAAGACGGTGGTCGCGATCGGTTCGGAAGCGTTCATGTCGAATCAGAAGCTGACCAGTGTTACCGTGCCCGCAAGCGTGACCGTGATTAGAGATTTCGCTTTTAACAGCTGCTCAAAGCTGAATACGGTCGAAGTCAAAGGTTCAGCGCACATTGAAGAATTGGCATTCGGCTACTGTACCGCGCTGACGAACGCGAAGCTGCATCAAAACTGCACTTCCGACGAAGGCGCTTTTAATGACTGCACTGCACTGACAAAGCTGAAAGGTGTCTCGGCGTGGAACTACAGCGTCGGCGGGCCGGTTCTGAACAGCAGCAGCGATATCCGGAAGCTGATCCGGAATAACTTTACAAAGAGCAAGAATGTCAAGTTTGTGGATGATTATATCACCGCGCTCTGCAATTATGTCGTCGCGAGAGAAACCAGATCGTGGATGAGTGAGGCGGCAAAGGCGCGGCAACTGTTCCTTTGGTTGTGCGACAACTGTCATTTCGAGACAGACAACACGACTTTCCACAATGCTGAAAATCAGCTGTACAGCTCCGTCTTCCTGAGCTACGGTCTGGACGGCGAGGGCGAATCGGTCTGCAGCGGTTATTCAAAAGCCTATAAGATGCTGCTGTCAGCTGCCGGCATCGAGGCATATCTCGTCCGGTCGGATCTGAACGATTACGGTCTTTCTCAGGTAGATCTGGAATACTGGGGCACAGGCGGACATATGTGGAATCTGATCAAGGTAGACGGAAAATACTATGAGTGCGACGCCAGCAACGGAGACAACGATCCCGCACGCAGATATCAGTATTTCCTGCAGACGGATTTTGAGATGTTCAGTATGCACAACAACTACTACAACAGCACGAAGGTGACAGGAGCAGGTTTAGAAAGCCATCCGTATCTGTCTGCAACTCTTTCAACAGGCCGAACGGGACTGAGCCAGTGTGTATACAGCTACAGCGATGCAAACTATGACGGCCTTCTGGACAGCGACTGGGATTTCAACGGGACTGCGAACTGGGACGATTATCTGATCTACAGCAAGATTTGCGCAGCGTGCAATGTCCCTTATATATCAATTGATAACCAGCAGGACTTCCTGAACAATCTGGTGATCTGGAATATGAGCCCTGCAGAGTGGGCTCAGTCGTTCTAAGCAAAATCCGTACTGAGCAAAAAAACACCCGCGAACGGTTCAGCGCCGTTCGCGGGCAATTTTATTGCAATATGACCAAAATGATAGATTCGTTCCGCATGAATCCTACAAAGTTTCAGATTCCTCTTGACAGCCCGTCCGCCGCTGACTATAATAAATTTGCAATCGCAAATTCGTCACAGCAATTCATTCACGAAACCCCGCTGTTCCCGCAAGGAACGGCTCGGTATATAAAATAAGGAGGATTTCCATATGAAAAAGCACAGTCTCATCACAGTTCTGGCAGCCGCACTGGTCGGCGTCTCAGCAGCCGGCTTCCCCGCTGCGCCGGGTGAACCGGCCGGCATCGTCGCGGAGGCGGCGGAGTCAAACGGTTTTCAGTACACCGTTTCATCCAATCAGGTGACCATCACCAAATACACCGGCTCTGCGACAAGCGTTACAATTCCGGATAAAATCAACGGAAAAAAGGTCGTTGCAATCGGCGATAAGGCTTTTTGCACAGTGGTGCGCGAGTCATATTATTATCCAATGAATATTACTTCTGTGACGATTCCGAACACGGTTAAAACAATCGGAGAAAAAGCGTTTTATCAGGCGCCGCTGACTGCTCTGACGCTCCCTTCCAGCGTGACATATGTGGGCATGGATGCGTTTTATCAATGTACAGCCATGAAAACGCTCCGAATTGACGGCGCGGCAGAGATTGGTTGCGATGCTTTTGAAAAATGTACTTCGCTGGAAAGTGCTCAACTGAATGCAGGATGCACTTCAGAAACACCGCTGAATTCTCCTTTTGATGGCTGTACTTCTCTGAGTAAACTGAACGGTCTGCCTGTGTATCAGATTGTTGGGGATGACAACGGCTATGGTTATCCGACCGTTACACCAAATCAGAATACACGAAATCTTCTGAAAAAACTGTTTAAAACAGCCGAAAATGTGCGGTTTGTCGAGAATTACTGCACCAAGCTCTGTGACTATGTTGTCGAATCAGAAACCAGATCGTGGATGAGCGACGCAATCAAGGCGCGCCAGCTTTATGACTGGCTGATTCGGCACTGTCAATACGAGGATAAAAACGGTGCAGAAACCACTCATGACAGGGATAATCATGTTTATGCTTCTGTATTTCTCAGCTATGCACTGGATGAGCGGGGTCCCGGTGTCGGTGAAACGGTGTGCGAGGGCTTTTCAAAGGCGTACACCATGCTGCTGACCGCTGCAGGAATAGAATCATATGTGGTGCAAGCATATAATAAGACTCCTGGCGAATCAGCCCACGCTTGGAATATTGTAAAAGTGGACGGCAAGTATTATCAGTGCGATGTGACCTGGGATGACGGAAGCACGAATGCTTCCGGTACCATCACGCATTTTTATTTTCTGAAAACAGCAGCCAAGATGGATGAACTGCATGATTACAGCTACAAGGCTGCTACTATTGATGCCGATCAAGCGGGGATGCACAAATATCTAAAAGCCAATGGGACGGCCGGCACGGCTGTTTTGAGCAAATGCACCAACACCTACAATGACGAAAACGCAGACGGCATTCTGGACTGCGATTTTGATTTCAACGGCACGGTCAATGTCATTGACAACTGGGTGCTGCAGCAGATCGGCCGCGGCGACATGACGCTTGACGGGCAGATTGAATGGATTGATACCGTTCTGTATAATGCGTTTATACGGGTCGGCACGCACGATTTCTGGCTGCGGCTTTGTCTCCAGTACAACATCTACGGCCTCTGATATCCCCGCGCAAAAAATCGGACAGAAAACCCGCCCGCGACAGCTCTTGCACTGCCGCGGGCGGGTTCCTTTTTTATCCCTTTTTCGTAATCTGCGTGCCCTGGCAATGATATCCATAGCCGACAGTTGACAAAATTCGCGTTTCGTGTTATACTGTAATTTGAATTTGTATGCACAGCAGGCAATCCCCTTCTGACTTCGCACTTCTGCTCGCGCTGTGCCGAAAAGAGGTTTTGATATGCGATTGCGCACAACTGCTGCCGTATGGATTGCGGCGGCGCTCTCCTGTGCAGTGACGGGTATGACCGCACAGGCGGAGGAATCTGACAGACATGGCTGGGTGACGGAAAACGGCAGACGGTACTATTATGATTATGATGCGGACGGCGAAGCGGTGACCGGCGAACAGCAGATCGACGGCGTGCCGTATCTGTTCGCGCCGAACGGTGTGCAGCAGACCGGCTGGCAGACCGTGGACGGCAGACGCTTTTATTACGACCGCAGCGGCGCCGCACAGTTCGGCTGGATTCGCTGGCGCGGCGGGGAGTACTACATCGACCCCGAAGCCGGCAAGCAGACCGGCAGAACCGTGACCGGTGAGGGCGTCTATCAGCTCGACGCCTACGGCACGCTGCAAACCGGCTGGATTCACACCGAGGAGGGGACATGGCGCTATGCGGGCGAATCCGCCATGCTCGCGTCCGGCGAGGTTCTGATCGGCGGACAGCCCTATCTGTTTGATGAAACCGGCGATCTTCAGACCGGCTGGCAGACGCCCTCTGACGGCGTCCGGCGGTTTTACGATCCCGATACCGCCCGCATCGGCAAGGGCTTTATCCGCGACAGTCAGACCGGAACCGTCTGCTACGCAGCGGACGATTACAGCCTGCTGACCGGCCTGCAAACCATCAACGGCAGACTGTACTGCTTTGACAGCAGCGGCGTCATGCAGACCGGATTTGTGACTGTCAGCGGCAGCACCTATTATTTCGACCCGAAGGACGGCGATGCGTGGCGCGGCGTGCATACGGTTGACGGCGCCGGATATCTGTTTGACAGCGAAACCTGCGTCATGCAGACCGGCCTGATTGAGCGCGGCAGCGTGCGCTTCTGCTATGCGGAAGACGGCAAAATGCTGACCGATGAATGGTACCGCACCGAAACCGACAGCTATTATTTCGGCGCGGACGGCTCCGGTCCTGTCGGCATGACCGAGCTGGACGGCAGCACCTACGCCTTTGACCGCGGCCGCATGATCACCGGCTTTCTGCGCTATCCGTCCGGCGTCCGGCTCTTTGGTGCGGACGGTAAAATGGCAGTGGGTCTGACCGAATTTGACGGCGAACAGTATCTGTTCAGCGCGGAGGGCATCATGCAGACCGGCTGGCAGGAGACGGACGGCGGCACCCGCTTTTTCCGCGAGGACGGCAGCATGGCGACCGGCGTGACCGGCGTTGACGGCGTGCTGTATCTGTTCGGCGGGGACGGCGCATTGCAGAGCGGCATGGCGGAGTTTGGCGGCGCATGGTATCTGTTCGGCGAAGACGGTACGGTTCTGACCGGCTGGCAGGATACGGCGGACGGCTCCCGCTATTTCGCGGAAACCGGTAAAATGGCGACCGGCAGAACGGTCATCGGCGGCGAGACATGGATTTTCGGCGATGACGGCCTGCGCGTCACCGGCGCATATACCGCTTCCGACGGCAAACAGTATTACTGCAAGACCGCCGGCAAGCCTGTGACGGGCTGGTTTACTGCGGACGGAAAGACCCGCCATTACGGGACAACCGGTGCGATGACCGTCTCCGCGACCGTGGACGGCTATGTCATCGACGCCTCCGGCAATGCCAGAACGCAGAATGCCGTCACGGCGGACGCGATCATCAAGGAGGCCGGCAAAAAGCCGACGGATCTGTTCCCGTCCTTCGTCAGCCGTTACCGCTATTCGCGCATCGAGCAGACCCGCCCCTATGAGACACTCCGGCAGGCGGGCTGGGAGAAGCTCATCACCTATCTGTTTGAAAACCGCAAGGGCGTTTGTTACTATCTTGCGGCGGCATTTGACTTCGTCTGCCAGCGTGCGGGGATGGAAACGCGCATCGTCCACACCGTCCATGACACCGGCGACCATTACTGGGTGCAGGTCAAGGCGGGCAGCGGGTGGCAGAATTACGACCCGACCTACAAGGCCCGCAACAACATCGGCTGGAATGAGATCATCAAGCTCGGCAACTATAAGGTTCTGGGCTATATTACCGTGCGATATGACGACCGCGGCACACTTGCCGGGGAAAGCTATCAAAAGAACAACTGAAAGGATTTTGAACCATGAAACGCATTCTGACTCCGGCAGCATTGCTGCTCTGCATGACTTTACTCTCTGCCTGCAGCGGCGGAACAGAAGATTCTGCCGTGACCGGTACGGTGTCCGACACCGCCGTGACGACAGAGCTGACCACTGAACAGACGACCTCCTCCGCTCTGACGGAGCTGACCACTGACGCGGCAGGCGCGGATGTGACCTCGGACAGCACCGCCGCCGTGACGGACAGCACTGCGGCAGCATCCGCAGACAGCACCGCGGCGGCTTCCGGCTCAACGGCTTCTTCCGCATCGTCCGCGGCGACGACTACCACCACGACGGCAAAGCAGCAGACCTCCGCCAAGCATCTCTTTGACGAGCTGCGTCCGGGCGCGGACTGCACGGCATATCTTGCCGCGAACACAAGCTATTCGATGGTCAAGGCGCCGAGCTGCATCGGCAGCGGCGAGGACCGCGTCTACACTTTCCCGGAATTCAAGCTCTTCACTTACTTTGAAAACGGCAAGGAGACGGTGCAGGAGCTGGAGCTGACCGGCAAGAATCTTGCGACCCGCGAGGGCATCCGGATCGGCATGACGACTGCGGATATCGAAAAGGCATACGGTGCGCCCGCCATTCCCGGTGAGTATCTCTACAGCACACCGGACGGCCCGATTGATTTCCTGCTCAATTCCGATCAGAAGACAATCAAGAGTATCAGCCTCTATATGGAGGAAGACCCGGCATGACCTTCAGCAGTCCGGTATTCCTGTTTCTGTTCTTCCCGCTGACGGTCTGCGGCTATTTCCTGATTCCCGCGAAATATCTGCGCGGACGGAATGCCCTGCTGACTGTCGCCAGCCTGATCTTTTATGCCTTCGGCGAGCCGTTTGCAATGCTGCTGATGCTGCTGGTTGTGGCGTGGAGCTGGGGCAGCGCACTGCTGATGGGGAAATACCCGAAGCGGAAGCGGCTCTTTCAGGTGCTGGGCGTGCTCGGCGATCTCGCCGTGCTGATTCTGTATAAGTATGCCGACTTTCTCATCACCTCGGCAAACAGTCTGTTCGGTACGGCGCTCCCGCTGATGCGGCTGCGTCTGCCGATCGGCATCTCGTTCTTTGTCTTTCAGGCGGTATCCTATGTCATGGACACCGCACGCGGGGAGGCGGAGCCGCAGAAAAGCTATCTGCGCCTGCTGCTGTATATCTCGTTTTTCCCGCAGCTCATTGCGGGGCCGATCGTACGGTATCAGACCGTTGCGGATGCGCTCTCTGACCGGAAAACGACGCCGGAATTGCTGGCAAAGGGCATCCGCCGGATGATCTTCGGCCTGTCAAAAAAGCTGCTGATCGCGGACACGCTCGGTCAGATTGCCGACGCGGTCTACGGCATGGAATCGCCGCTGCTGCCCGCCGCATGGCTCGGCGCGGTCTGCTACGCATTCCAGATTTTCTACGATTTTTCCGGCTATTCCGATATGGCAATCGGCATGGGACAGGTGTTCGGCTTTCAGTTCCCGGAGAATTTCCGGTATCCCTACTGTGCCGGCACCCTGACGGATTTCTGGCGGCGCTGGCACATTTCGCTGACGACATGGTTCCGGCAGTATCTCTATATCCCGCTGGGCGGCAACCGCCGCGGACGCCTGCGCACCGTGCTCAACAAGTGGATCGTGTTTCTCTGCACGGGACTCTGGCACGGCGCAAGCTGGAATTTTGTCATCTGGGGCATCATCCACGGCTTTTTCATGACGCTGGAGCAGCTTTGTTCCGGCGGCAAACGGAAGTCCGGCAAACCGCCCCGCACAAAATGGTATCTGCACATCTACACGCTGCTGGTCGTTGTGCTGGCATTTGTCGTGTTCCGTGCGGATGACCTGCCTGCTGCACTCAGAATGTACCGTGCGATGTTCACGCCGGTTTCGCTCAGCGGCGCATCGTTCTCCGCTGCGCTGCAGCAGCTCTCACCGCTGGTGCTGACGGCACTGGGCGCGGCAGTGCTCTTTGCGACGCCGCTGCCGGAGAAAACCGTCCGCTGCGGGGAGCGGCACGCGGAAACCGTCACCGGCGTTCTGCTGGGCGGGATTTCGCTCGCGCTGCTCGTCCTCTGCATGATGAATGCGGCGGCGACCGTGTATCATCCGTTTATCTATTTCCGGTTCTGAGGGGGCGAATGCGATGAGTTTCAAAAATGCCGTGCGTATCGGGTATGCGGCAGCGGTCTGCGGCGCGCTCTTGCTGCCTGCGGTGCTGATGCCCTTTCTTCGTCCCGATGCCGGCGCGGAAAACCGCACGCTTGCGGAAAAGCCCGCCCTCAGAACTGCCGACGGCAGCCTCAACCGGGCGTTCTTTCAGGATGCCGAGGCCTGGTTCTCCGATCATTTCGCGCTGCGCGGACAGCTTGTGACGGAATACGGCAGGCTGACCAAATCGGTCTTTGCGACCTCTGCGGAGCCGGATGTCACCGTCGGAAAGGACGGCTGGCTGTATTACACCGAAACGCTCCCCGACGCGGTCGGCACGCTGCGCATGACGGCGCCGGAGATCCGGCACACCGTCCGCACGTTGGAGCTGATGGACCGCTACTGCCTCGACCACGGCGCAAAGTTCATCTTTGCCTGTGCGCCGAATAAGGCGAGCGTGTACCCGGAATATCTGCCGTCCCGCATTGTGCCGGTCAGCGGGGAAAATACCCTTTCCGCACTCCGTGACGCGATCTTCTACACCAATCTCAGCAGCTGCGATCTGAGAAAGCGGCTTCAGACTCTGGCGGCAACCGCGGATTTTCCGCTCTATCACAAGCTCGATACCCACTGGAACGGCGACGGCGCCATGGCGGCGTACCTTGCGCTGATGCGCACCGCCGGACTGGACGACAGGGGCTTTTCCGAATTTCCGCGCACCGTCGCGCATGACTTCGCGGGCGACCTGCAAACAATGCTGCTGCCCGGCGCAGCGGAACCGGATGACAATCCCGTCTATGCCGTGCCGCAGACCTACCGGACCGTCGGGCATTATCGCTCGGTTGATGACATCACGATCCGGACGCAGTGTGCGGACGGCGAAGGCAGTCTGCTCATGTTCCGCGATTCCTTCGGCAGAGCGCTGATTCCGCTGCTTTCTCAGCGGTTTCAGTCCTGCACCTATTCCCGCGCCGAGGAGATGCCGCTGGATCTGATTGCCTCGCAGCAGACCGATGTGGTCATCTGCGAGATTGTCGAGCGGAATCTGCCGCGGCTCCTGCTGCACGCGCCTCACATGGCGGCGCCCGCTGCCGAATTGCAGACGGAAGCTGTCCGGCTCGACGGCACCGCAGCGCTGGTTTCCGGCTGCCGCCGTGTCGGCAGTGATGTGCATATTTACGGCTATTATGACGAACAGTTCAGTGACAGCTCCGCAGTGTACTGCACCGTGACGCGCCCTGACGGCAGTCAGCAGAGCTATGAGGCGTTTCCCTGCTTTGAGCAGGCGCTTCTTGAAACAGCGCAGTCCGGTGCAAACGGTTTTTCGGTCTATCTTCCGGCAGAGGCGGTTCCTGCCGGCGCCGCAGCGGAAATCTCCGTTGTCTGCGGCTCCGACCGGTATGAGGCAGGAACAGCCGACCTGACTGCTGCATGGGAGGAGACCCCGTCTGCTTAAACAGGAGGTTTCTCATGGAGTCATTCGGTCTTGCACTGACAGGCACCGGAGCAAAGGGTGCCTTCCAGATCGGGGTTCTGCGCTATTTTGAGCAGAACCGGATGTTCCCGTACCTGAGTGCGGTGTCCGGCGAGGCAATCGGCGCGGTCAACGCGGTACTGTTTGCGCTCGGCGACTACCGGCGCGCACAGGCGGTGTGGAATTCCGCGGAAATGCGTGCGCTGCTGACGCCCTCTGTCGGCTTTTCCGTCACATGGATTGACGGGAAGTCCTACGGCGTCTTTCACGCGGACCGCATCGCGGACCTGCTGCGCAGACTGCCGCTGCAGGAGCTCTGCCGTTCCGATACCCGTGTCTGCTTTACGGCGCCCGCGATGCAGCATCACCGTGAGACGGTGCTCTGCGTCAATGTCATGCCGCGGACGGAGGAGATTCTCGATATGCTGACGGCAGCAGCGACGGTGCCGTTCCCGTATCCGGAGGCAAGGCTCGGCGATGCCGCGCTGACCGAACCGGAGCAGCCGCAGCAGATGACGCCGCCGGATCCCGCCGCGCCGATGATTCCCGTCTTTCACGCGGGCTGCCGCAAAATGATCGTTGTGACGGCAGATCCCGCATTTTCCGTTGACCGGAACCGGTTTCCCGATGTCAACGGGCAGGTCATTCAGCCGGGAGAGTGGATGCTGAAGGCAGCGCTCGGCCAGTCCCGCGGGCTGGTGCCGCAGCCGCAGAAAAACAGCGCCAAAATCCCGCAGCAAACCAATCAGACAGCCGTCACGCGGCTTATCAACGACGGCTATGTCTGCGCCCATCGCGCACTGTCTGCCAGACAGCTCAGCGCATACTGAAACGGAGGTTTCATTTTCTATGCAATTTCTCAAAATCACGGCAGCGGCGTCTGCTGTTCTGACCGCAGCCGCCATGCTGACGGCACTTCCGGTCTCCGCGGAGGGCGGGCAGTCCGAAGAAACCGTCCTCGATCTGCTCTATGAGCCCGATCAGGCGGAGGCGGCCGATCTGCATCTCCGTGTGCGGCAGGACCGCGCCTGCACACTGCGCATCCGTCAGCATTCTCCCGAAGCGGAAAACCTGCTGATCTGTGAGCAGGCTCTGCCGGCAAAGGCGGCAGATTATGTGCTCTCACTGGAGCCGGGACAGTACACGCTGTCTGTCAGCGCATCTGCGCTCAGCGACGGCTTTGCGCCGTTCACCGCGGAGCAGGATTTCACGGTGGAGAATCCGGACTTCTCCGACAAGCTCGATTATACCGACTACAGCCTGACCGTTGACTTCACGCAGACTGCCGCGGACGCTTCTCCCGAAATGGCCGTCGGTACGCTGAAATCCGCGCTGAAAAGCCGCCGCCGGACGCTGAC
>JAFPQL010000025.1 GCA_017414145.1 Oscillospiraceae bacterium
ACCGCTGAAGGTAATACGGTACGGACCTGTCCGGAAATACTGGATTGTATAGGGATGCTCCGGTGTCAGAACCTGCGCATTGCCGCTCCTTGTTCGGAGCAGGAAGCAGTCCTGAAGCGTCACATTTTCCCAGCCTGCAACTCTTTCACAGAACGCCTGCTCGGTCGGGTCTCTGAAGGCAAAGCTGTCTGCATTGTCGTCGCCGTCCACATCGCCGATTTCGATTTCCTTCTGATAAAGCACGCGGGCATCGTCATTCTGTAATGCGAGGCTGCTCGCCGCGAGCGAGGACGGCTTCAGCATGACCTCGAATGCGCCGCAGACAGTGTCCAGCACCCCGACAAGGCTTTCTGTGGTCACGGTTTCCGGAATGACCTCGCCTTGGTCGGTGACAGTCCAAGACATTCCTTTTTCCGCGGCGAGCGTCCGAAGCTGTCCGGCTTCGAGCGTATCTCCGGCAGTTGTCATGAACCGCAGCCCTTCGTCCGTGGTGATATTTGCGTCAGAGAACACAACCGGTTTGTAGCTGATCTTTGAAATCAGCGCCTTTACCTCCGGGTTTGCATTGAGCGCCGCCGTCAGAGCGTCCGGCGTATCCTTGCGCAGAGCAAAATCACGCAGGAATGGCTGAAATCCCTGTGCAGGAATGTAGCTTGATGCAACGAGTGTGTCGCGTGAGGCTGCGCACTCCTCCAGCACGGATTGGAATGCCGCGATTTCCTGCTCGGACAGCTTGCCTGCAAACTCAAAGGTGATGTCGCTGTAGACAACTCCGTTCAGCAGGCTGCCTGCGAAATCTCCTGCACGGTATGCTTCGCCGAGGTCGTCTGCATAAAGAAATGCAAGTCCTCCAAAATGGTTGTCGATATCCGGCAGCTCTGTAATTTCCGAGCCGTACCAGCCGGTCGGGTCAAGGAAATGTACGGCTGTACCGTCTGCGCGGCGGAAATGCTCCTCCACATATGCGGCAATGTCGTATTGTGTACCGGCTGCGGCTGCAATGCACGGGGTCACTGCAGAACCCGCCAGAACGGCACTCAGGACGAGTGAAAATAGTTTGCGTTTCATATGAAAAACCTCCTTATGTAGATATGGATGATTGAGAAAAGACTGCACAAACAGACAGCTGAACCCGAACACCGCCGCCCCTTGTGAAATCCTCATATTCATTGTATCACTTAGATACAGAAAAATCAAGCTGTAAAATCAACAAAAAAACGATTTTTGTTTGTACAAGGCGCCAAATATGACACCGTTTTTTTGTACAGACCGGAAAACACCGGACAACATCACAACAATTTCCCGGAAAATACAAAAAAACCGCACCCGATGACATCCATCGGGCGCGGCATCCGCAAGGGTTATTCCGGCAGGACATCCTCCCATGTGAGAACGACAAAGCCGGCATTGTATTTGAGGTTCGTGTAGGTGAGGATGCAGGTGGCGTCAAAGGCGGTCAGCAGACCGTCGCCGTCCACATCCGCGATTTTCTCCTGCAGCGGGGTCAGCGTGCGCTCCTCCGGCTCGTAGTCCATGACCGTGGCTTCGTTGAAGCCGGTCAGCGCCAGCGAGGCGTCAAACGCCGTCACCTTGCCGTCGCCGTCCACATCGCCGAACAGGTATTCCGGATTCTCCGCGGTGCAGATCACCCGCTCCTTTCCGCAGACCGCGGCGATTTCCGCAGTGCCGAAGCCGGTGAAGGTCACCAGACCGGTTTCATCGACCGCGGCGACTTCCGGCGCGCTGCTTTCCCACCGGACCGTGCCGCCCGCCGGCTGGTGCCGGACGCTGAGCTGCACGGTTTCCCCGATGCCGCCCGCCGTATACGCGGTGAGGCTGACGGACATCGGAATGCTGACGCACACGGTCAGACTGTAGGTCATGCCCTCGCATTCCGCGGTGATTTCCGCCGTGCCGTTCTCAACGGCAGTCAGCATTCCGGTTTCATCGACGGTCAGGACGGATTCGTCCGCGCTGTTCCAGACGATGCTGCTGTGCGGGACGGGCGAGAGCGAGAGCTGCACACGCTCCGCCTCTTTGGTCAGTGTCAGCTTGTCCGGCAGAATGTCGCGGTGCAGTGCCGCCGTGACCTTGCAGTGATAGACCAGCGTTTCGCAAAAGACGGTGATATCAGCGGTGCCGTTTTTCAGCGCGGTCAGCACGCCGTTTTCATCGACGGAGACAATGTCCGGCGCACTGCTTTCCCAGCGGCAGGCGCCTTTCGGCGGAAGCGGCGAGAGCAGAAGCTCTGCGGTGCCGTCCTGCTCGGTCATGGTCAGCTCGGCGGGGAGTGTCCGCTGCAGGGGGGCTGTCGGCTGGAAGGTGAGATTCATCTGCCCCGGATCCAGCACGGCATCCTGCGCGAGCGAAATGCTGTCCAGCGTCAGAACGATTGTGTATTTCTGCCCGATGACCGCCTTGTCGGAAATGTCGAGCGGAATGGTGCAGAGTGTGGGCGATTTGCTGCCGCCGCCGTCGGTCATGTAGTCCAGCGCGATGATGTTTTTCTCCGCGTTGTAGAGACGGATGGATCTGCCGGTCAGCGCATCCTCCGTGATTTCGGGGCTGCCGTCTTCGAGAATATGCGGTTTCAGCACATCGGGCAGCCGGAGGGACAGTCCGAGCGCCTGTACGCCGGGATTATCCGTCAGCCAGAGCGTCAGCGCCGTACTGCCGCCCGGAAAGCTGCTTTTGAGCATCGGCACCAGCGTCGGGTGCAGAACCGGTTCGGTCGTGCTTTCGGCGGTGCTCTGCACGGCACTTTCCGCAGAAGACATTGCCGCTGTTGTGGCGGTCGTCGAAGAAGATTTTGCAGTAGACGATGTAGACTTCTTCGTCGAGGAACTGCTGACCGCTGTTGTCGTGGTGGTCGTCGTCGAAGAAGACTTTGCGGTGGACGAGGTGGACTTCCTCGTCGAGGAACTGCTGACCGCTGTTGTTGTCGTGGTGGTCGTCGTCGAAGAAGACTTTGCGGTAGACGAGGTGGACTTCTTCGTCGAGGAGGCGGGCTTTGCCGTTGCCGTCGTGGTAATGGTTGATGACACGGACTTTGAACGGGACGAAACAGCCTTTTCAGACGAATCGGCGGTTGTCACCGTCGTCACCGCAGATACGGGTTCTGCGCCGTCATCCGCGGCCGTGACCGTTGTCACAGTCGTGCCGGCCGTGACCGTCAGTCCGGTTTCCTTCGGGGATTCGGTCTGCTCTGCCGGCGCCGTCTGTTCGGGCTCCGGTGCTTTCTCCGCGGTCACTGCCGCCGCCGGTACCGGCTGTACGGGCAGCACCGGCAGTCTGCCGGCGGCACCGCCGCACATCATCATGACGGAAAGCAGTGCGCTGAGCAGCCGTCTGCCTTTCTTCATATCAAATCAACTCCCTCTCTTGATTCTGCCGGACAACACGCCGGCAGCCATGCGGATATAATCCTTTGCGGGGTCCCTGTCCGTCAGTGCATAGAGCATCCGGCAGCCCACGGCGTCCTCGATTTCCCCGATGACATAGCCTCCGTCCGGATGCCGGAGCAGATCGACGCCGGCGAAATCCAGCGGCAGAATCTGCTGTACCCGATGCAGCAGCGCGAGCGCCTCCCTGTCCGGCTGAATGACAGCGGCCGATCCGCCGAGCGTGAAGTTGCTGCGGAAATCCGCGCCGGAGGTGCGGAGCACAGCCGCGTAGCATTCGCCGTTCAGGACATAGAGCCGCAGATCCCAGCCGGTGACCATCGGCTCCTGCAGCAGGAACGGGCGCTGCGCATCCGCCGCATAGCGCAGCAGCGCGGCTTCATCCTTCAGCCATGTCACGCCCTGTCCGCCGTGACCGTCTGCCGGCTTTGCGACGAGCGGCAGCGGCAGAACCGGCAGCGGCTCCCCCTCAGATACGAGCCATGTGCCGGCAGTCGGCAGACCGGCTGCGCGCAGAAAGCAGTGCGTCCGGTATTTGTCATTCGTGATGCGTGTGACGGCCCCGCTGTTGAATACGGGAATTCCGAGCGTTTCCTCACACAGTTCAGAGATTTTCGCGTTCCGGCTGCGGTTCAGGACAAATTCCGGCCGGCAGTCAGCCGGGAAGCGGTCTCCCGTCAGGGAGAGCCGGAGAGAAAGTCCCTCCGGCTCTGCAAGACGCTGTAAGGTGCTGATAAACCACTGATTGCGCGGAACATCTGCCGCATCGTAGCAGAGCAGCCCCCCGACCGGCATCATTCGGTAATCGGATCGGGCGTTGTCCCGACGGCAGTTGCAGTCCCTTTGATGAGGCTGCGGATGTGCCACATGATATTGGTCGCGGGATTGATGCCGCAGGTGTCGATCGTGCTCTGGAGCTGCGGGTTCGAGTTGACCTCGCAGACATAGCGTTCGGTCTCGTCGCGCCCCAGCAGGATGTCCACGCCGGCGAAGTCCAGTCCGAGGGCATTCGCGGCATCGACGGCGAGCTTTTCCTCCAGCGCGGAGATCGGGCGGGAGACGGCAGTGCCGCCCACACCGATGTTCGAGCGGAATTCCGTCGGCGTTGCGGCATGGCGCTCCATCGCGCAGATTGCCTTACCGCCGACGACGGTGACGCGCAGATCCTTGCCGCGGCTCGGCGCGATATAGCGCTGGAAGAGGCAGTCATGCTCTCCGATATGGGTCAGGATGCGCTCCGCCTCTGCCTTGTTGTTTGCGAGATAGACCTGCTGGCCGAAGCTGCCCTTGTTCTCCTTGATGACGAGCGGCCAGCCGAGCAGTCTGGCGGCCTCCTCCGCAGATGCGGGATTGCGGCGGCAGCCGGGGAAGCAGGTCGGCGCGGGAATCGTATCCGGAATCGGGATGCCGGCGGCGGCGAGCTTTAATGCCGTCTCGATCTTGTCGTCCGCGAGGGTAATGGCGGTTGCGCTGTTAAAGAGGCGCAGTCCGGAGAGCTCCATCGCGTGTGCGAGCTGCACATCCTTGTCCCAGAACAGCACAAAGGCGGGCTTTGGCTCCTTCGCCTTGCTGCCGATGACCGTCGGTCTCTGATCGGAAGTCCACTTGGAGAAGCGGAGTCCCGCTTTCTGCGCAGATTCCTCCAGCACCTTGTAGAGTGCGTGAAATTTAGCCGGATTGTAGTAGCTGTTGACGATCAGCCAGCCGTTGTAGATATCCATGATACATCCTCCATGTCCGTTTCGTTCTTCTGCGTTCGCAGTACACTTCTATATTGTACTACATTCGCCGTGAAATGTCAACGGGTATTTTCCGGGAAATCCGGTGCGGTGCGGGAATCAGCCGGCGTCCTCTGTGAGCTGCGGCGCGCCTGCGTCCTTGGCATCCGCCGCGCCTGCTTCGGTGAGATTGCTGATCCAGATGCCCTTGCGGATCAGCACATAGCCGATCAGCACCTTAATGAAATCGGCAGACTGCACGATCGCGTAGACCGTCAGGACAGGCAGACCGGTTTTCCGGCAGAGCAGCAGCGTCAGCGGCACCATAAAGACCCATGAATAGAAGCTGTCAAAGAGGAAGGTGACGAGCGTGCGGCCGCCGGAGCGCAGCGTGAAGTAGAGCGCGTTCAAATAGCCCTGCACGGGGAAAAACAGCGCCGTCACGATGATGAACTGCGTCGCGAGCGAGCGGATGCGTGCGGTTGTGTCATAGAATTTCGGGAACAGTCCGGAGCAGGCGATCAGGACGCCGGTCAGCGTCAGGCAGAGCGCGCCCGTGAAGCGCATCAGCTTGAAGGAATCGCGCTTTGCCGCCTCAAATTCGCAGCGTCCGAGCCGCTGTCCGGTCAGGATGCCGACCGCGCTGCCGAGTGCGACAAAGACCACATTGAGCAGGTTGCACAGCACATTTGAGATGTTGAGCGCGGAGACGATGTGCAGTCCGCGGTGCGAGTAACACTGCGTCATGGCCGCGACGCCGCCCGCCCAGAGGAACTCGTTGCAGAAGATCGGCAGACTCTTTCTGAGCATCTGACCGCGCAGTGCGGCGGGGATGCGCATCGTGCGGTAGATGCCGCGCAGATACGGATAATTCTTCTTGCGGTGTGCCATGACGAGAATGACCGTCATTTCGAGCACTCTGGCGATGACCGTCGCGGCGGCGGCACCGGCGACACCGAGCTGCGGGAAGCCGAATTTGCCGTAAATCAGCAGGTAATTGAACAGCACATCGCTTGCGACGGAGACAATGCCCGCGATCATCGGGCGGATGCTGTCTCCGGTTTCGCGGAGTGTGCCGGCGTAGATCTGCGTGACCGTGAACGGCGCCAGTCCGAGCAGCATGATGCGCAGATAGCGCATTCCGTGAGCGGTGGTCAGCACCGGATCGACCTCGGCGGATTCGCCCTTGAGGTACAGCCCGATCAGCGGCTCGCCCGCGCAGAGAAAGACGGCCAGTCCCGCGGCGAGACAGGCGGCGCAGATCAGCAGCTTCATGCGGAAGCTCGCCCGGACGCCCTCGGCATTTTTCTGCCCGTAAAACTGTGCGCCGTAGATGCCGGGGCCGGAAAGGCCGCCGAAAATTGCCAGATTGAACACAAAAATCAGCTGTCCGACAATCGAGACAGCTGTCATCGCCTCGGTGCCGAGGCTTCCGACCATGACATGGTCCACCAGTCCGACCGCGTTCGTGATGCCGTTCTGAATCATCATCGGGACGGCGAGGCCGAGTGCGCGGCGGTAAATAGACGGTTCTTTCATAGAATCCTCTCGTTTCTTTCTGTAATATCAGACTATATTATAGTATATTTCAGGCGGTTTGTCAACCGCATCTGAACCCAAATGCGACCCGACTGCGTCATACAGGGTGAAGGGGTCCCTGAAAGGAGGCGACAGCATGAATCCGAACGAAATCACGGCGCTGTATCAGGCACGCGACGAGCGGGCGATCCGCGAGACCGGCGCGCAGTACGGCGCGGTATGTCAGCGGCTGGCCGAGCGCATTCTGAACAGCCGCGAGGATGCGGAGGAGTGCGTCAACGAGGCGTTTCTCCGTGTCTGGAACGCAATTCCGCCCGCCGAGCCGGAGCATCTGGAGGCATTTGTCCTGACGGCGGTGCGCCGCACGGCAATCAGCCGGTACCGGAAAAATCACGCCGAAAAGCGCGGCAGCGGCGCAATGGAATCGGCGCTTGACGAGCTGGAGGAGCTGCTCGCCGCCGCGGAAAATGTAGAGCGCAGCGTGGAGACGCGGGCGGTGACGGCGGCCGTCAACCGGTTTCTGGCGGAGCAGCCGCAGCAAAGCCGCATCATCTTCATCCGGCATTACTGGCTGCTGGATTCCGCCGGAGAAATTGCTGACGCGCTGCACATGAACCGAAACAGCGTGAAGACCGTTCTGCGGCGGACCATGGAGAAGCTGCGCGGTTTTCTCAGGGAGGAGGGATTATTGTGAAACCGTCTGAATTTATGGACGCGATGACGGACATCCGCAGCGATTTTCTCGCAGAGGCGCTGGATGGCAGTGCGTTTCCCGAAGCGGCAGATGCGCCGGAAATGACGGAAGAAGAGCCGGCTGTCCTGCACCCGATGCGTTCCCGGATTTTAGCCGTCCTTTCAGCGGCGGCCTGTATCGGGCTGATTGCCGGAAGTGCCGGACTGATTCACAGGCTGAAGCAGAGCGGTTCGGTGCGGAATCCGGCGGAGACAACGGCCGAATCCGGCACGGAGACAACGACTGCTGCAACCGACGACAGCACATCGCTGACGGCGCAGACCACTGCGGCGCGTGTCAGTGTCATAGACGACGGGACGACCGCCGGCCGGCAGACACAGGACAGCACAGCGGACAGCGGCACGACTGCCGGACAGTCCGAGCGGCAGACCGGCACGGCCGGAAACACAAAACCGGTCAGCGGCACGGTGACGACTGCGGCGACAACTGTGCGCGGCACAGCAAGCACTGTCAGCAGCACGGAAAAAGACAAGGGCATCCGGGGCGCGGACCCCGGTCAGGTCATTCAGCAGCTGGAAGAAGGCGTTGCGGCCGGCTTTGAGTGGCTTTATGACAAGGAAGAGTGGAACGGTCAGATCGGCTGTGATGTAACTTATCAGTCCTACGGCGTCGCATTCCTCTGCGACGATATCGAAAAGCTGAAAAACGGAAGCATCGGCAAATATCCGGTGTTCTGGTCGGAAGGCGCATGGTCGGAATACGGCGGAACGGCTTTGGCCAGTGATGACGCGCATCCGCGCGGCATCCGCAGCGGGGACTGCATGGTGCAGCCGCTTTCGGGCTTTCTCAGACGCTTCAGCGCAAATCCGCCGGACAGCGGCCTCGGATCCGATGTGGAGTCCAGCTTTGCACTGTCGGAGCAGACGGCTTTCTCGGTTCTGGACGATTATTCGCAGTACGGGAAGACCGTTTACATGGCGTCGGTCAGCACCCCGCTGATAACGACAAAAACCGGCGGCAGGGCGATGGATTATTCTGCGCTTGTGCGTGCAATCGCCGCGGACGACGCGCTCACCCTGCTGGGTCCGGTGTTCGGCGTGGAACGCGGATACGGTTTTATTGAAGACCAATTCTGCGATCTGGAAATCGCCTTCCGGCAGGACGATTATCAGCCGGAACCGGCGGATTTTGCCGAATACGGCAGACTGTATTCGTTTTGTCTTGATGGCAGAACCTGCTGGAGACTGCTTGTTGACGGAATGGAACCGACCGGTACGCAGATCCCGACAAAAGAGCAGTACTTTGCGTGGTATGCAAAGCTGCACCGCATCTGTGAGGCGCTGCAAAAGAAGTTCCCGCAGATTCAATGTGTTAAACCCCTTTTGGAGTATTTCGCATGACCGCAATCCGGTCAGACAGCCCGCAGACGGCTTTGCACAAGCCGCCTGCGGGCGTTTTTTGTATATTTTGCTGCTGCTGCCCCCCGAAAACGGGATGCGGTTTGCATATTTTGCCGATTTGCAGAAAAGCGCTTGACAAATATATCGAGGTGTGATATACTGATATCGCAGTGAGATACATTGCACTTCGATATATCGAACCGGAATAGATTGAGGTGAAGTACATGAACGAGAAAATCCGCCGTGTCTATGTCCCGATGACGGAAACGGGGTTTTACATCCTGTTCTGTCTGCGGGAGGAAATGCACGGCTACAGCATCGGGCAGCGTGTCAGGGACATGACCGGCGGTTCGGTTGTCATCAGCGCGGGTACGATGTACGGCACACTCTCCAAAATGGAAAAGGACGGGCTGATTCAGTTCGTCCGCGAGGAAGAAAAGCGCAAGCTCTATCACATCACGGCGCTCGGCGAGGAAATCCTGAATCTCGAAATCGAGCGCATCAAGCGGCTTTACAGGAACATCGGAGGGAATTAAAATGGGCGGAAAGAGCAAGGATATCAAGCGCGTGTTCAAGGCGTTTCAGCTTGTGGACTACGAGCGGGAGGAGCGCTGGCTGAGCGATATGGCGGCGCAGGGCTGGCGCTTCGTCGATACGAACGGCATGAAGTACACTTTTGAGCGGTGCGAACCGGAGCAGGTCGTATACCGCATCTACTGCTCCGGTATGACGAACGACGGCGAAAACATCAAGGCCATGTTCCGCGACTACGGCTGGGAATATCTGCTGTCCGTTCAGGCGCACAGTTATTTCCGCCGCCCCGCAGAGGGGCAGAGCGCGGAGGAGCTGGATCTGTTCAGCGATGCGGAAACGCGCCTTTCTGTCGTGCGCCGGATGCTGGCCGGCAAGATCGGGCTGCTGGTTCTTCTGATGCTGATTATCATTGTGCCGAATCTGCTGCGGTTTGCAGGCGTTGTGCGGCGCAGGGAGGAAGCCGGCGGAACGGTGATGCTGATTACTTATCTGGTTTTGCTGCTGCTGTATCTCTGGTACATGGCACACGCGGTCATCGGGTATTTCCGGCTGAAGAAGAAGTACGCGGCGAAGGAAAACCGGTGAGCGGACAGCGTGTCCGTTCCCGCGGAGCATACACATTGAAAAAAGCCGATGCAGATGCACCGGCTTTTTTTGGTCTGAGTGACCCGACTTGAACGGGCGGCCTCTACCACCCCAAGGTAGCGCGCTACCAACTGCGCCACACCCAGACAACAGATGTA
>JAFPQL010000216.1 GCA_017414145.1 Oscillospiraceae bacterium
CCCGGCGTCATGACCTGCTATTACAACGACCCCGAAGCAACGGCCGCGGTTCTGAAGGACGGCTGGCTGCTGACCGGCGATATGGCACGCGAGGATGAGGACGGCTTCGTCTTCCTCGTGGACCGCAAGAAGGATGTCATCATCACGGGCGGCGAGAATCTCTATCCCGTCCAGATCGAGGACTTCATCCGCTCGAATCCGAAGGTCAAGGATGTGGCGGTCATCGGTCTGCCGGACAAGCGGCTCGGCGAGATCGCGGCGGCAATCATCTCGATCAAGGACGACTGCACCTGCTCGGAGGAGGAAATGGCAAAATTCTGCGAGGCGCTGCCCCGCTACAAGCGTCCGCGCAAGTACATTTTCGCGGATGTGCCGCGGAATCCCACCGGCAAAATCGAAAAGCCGAAGCTCCGCAAGATGTACGGCGCAGACCGCCTGATCGCAGAGCAGAACGAGTGCTGAATGAACGAGAGGACGCCCCGGAAAACAGGGCGTCCTCAGTTTATAGGAACAGAAATCGTGCCGCAACTGCGGGTTGCTTGCGTTTTCTGTCGGATTGTGCTATGATAGGGTTGAGGTGATGAATATGGATTCCAAGGATATCTTACTGGAACTCAGAACGAAAAAGGGACTCTCGCAGGAAGCTCTCGCAGAGCGGGTTTTTGTGACGCGGCAGGCAGTCTCCCGCTGGGAAACCGGCGAAACCGTGCCGAATACCGAGACGCTGAAGCTGCTCTCAAAGCTGTACGATGTCTCGATCAATACGCTGCTCGGTGCGCCGCGGAAGCTGGTCTGCCAGTGCTGCGGAATGCCGCTTGAAGACGCGTCCCTCAGCCGCGAGCCGGACGGCAGCTTCAATGAGGACTACTGCAAGTGGTGCTATACCGACGGCAAATTCGCCTATGCGAGCGTGGAGGAGCTGACAGAGTTCCTCGTGCAGCATATGTCAAACGAGCAGTTCCCCGAAGCACAGGCGCGGGAATATTTCAGCAAAATGCTTCCGACGCTGCGTCACTGGCAGGCGTAAGTCAGACGAAACAGCCCCGATTGTCCGCAAAAACGGCATTCGGGGCTGTTTTTGTCCGGTGTGCGGTCAGCTCAGCTTGCCGGAGACGGCGACCGCTTCGCCGAATTCGGTCATGATGCGGCGTTTGGCGTGCGGCGGCGTATAGACCCATGTGTCCATATGCGTGCCGGTGAAGAAATAATGCAGCGGCGGGGGCGGGCAGTGCTCGTCAAAGACATCGACGACGGCCAGCTTGATTTTCATGCGGTCCGGCACGATGCTCTTGATGTAGACGCTCGCGTGCTGACCGGGGCGGACATCCGTGCGCAGATCGGCAAGGCCGGCGAGATTCGGCGCAAGCTCGATGAAGATGCCGTAGTCCTCGACCGACCGCACGATGCCCGCGACTGTCTCGCCGGCGGTGAAGCAGGCGGCGTTCTCTGCCCATGTGCCGAGCAGCTCCTTGTGCGTCAGCAGAATGCGCCCGTTCTCGATGCCCTTGACCGCGACACGGATTTCATCGCCGACGCGGAACCGGTCGGAGGGATGCGAAATGCGGGAGACGGAAATCGCGTCAATCGGAATCAGAGAGGGGACGCCGCAGCCGATGTCCACAAAGCAGCCGAAGGGCGCCAGATGCGTCACGCGGGCGGGGATGACATCGCCCGGCCGCAGCCGGCTCAGATACCCGTCCCGGCACTGCTCCTGCTGTGCGCGGCGGTAGAGGATGGCGAGGGGCGTGCCGTTTTTGTCATGCTCGATGCGCAGAACAGAGAAGCACACCGGCTTGTTGACGCGGGAAATCAGCGCGATGTCCCGCGTGGTGCCCTCTGAAATGCCGAGTGCGCCCTCCGCACGGGGAATCAGCCCGCGCATACAGGGCAAGTCGAGGTGCAGATTATGGCTGCCGTCGCAGATGCGCACTCTGGCTTCGAGCCGCTGTCCGCTGAGCATCGCCTCGCGCAGACCGGCTTCGGAGCAGAGTCCGGCAGCGTTCTGCGGCGTCTCCAGCAGGCTGCCCTCAGGTAAATAACAATTCCGCTGTTCCATGGTTTTGACCTCCAGATTTCTTTTGTTTCGGGTTTTCAGAATGCTGACGCCTTTTTCGGCGGATTCCGCCGCGGCGTCATGCGCTGCGGTGCCGTGCGGCACCCTTTCTATTGTACGGGTTTGGCGTGACGAGAAAGCGCGATTTTGGCAGGTGCGGAAAAATAAAGTCCGTAACGCTGTCGAAATATCGGGAATAGCGCCTGTACTGCACAACTGTCCACCACACACGGACAGTTTTCGTGAATTTGAAATATGTCGGAAATCAAGTAAATACGAGAAAAATTAGAAGTTAGCGATAACTAATTCATGGAATCATACGAAAAGTTGACGGAATTGTTGTGCATTTTTCACCTTGATTTTTCTCTGCCTATATAGTATAATGTTATCTGGTTATGTCTGTTTTCCCGTATTTACGGGACAGATTCATTCGGCTCAGTACCGGTTTGCTCCGTGTCTGCGTGACAAAAAACTGTCCGTGAGATGCGGGCTTTCACTGTGCCGTCCGGTGTCCGTCTGCCCTGACCGG
>JAFPQL010000217.1 GCA_017414145.1 Oscillospiraceae bacterium
ATACTGCTCCAGCAGCACCGATATCTCAATGTCGTGAATATTGAGCTTGTGCTTGGCAATCAGGCTCAGAAGCAGATCCATCGGCCCCTCAAAGACCGGCAGACGGAATGAAAGGCTCTGCGCCGCCATCAGCCGAACACCTTCGGAATCCAGTTCGTGATCGTCCAGAACAGGTCAAAGACCTGGTCGCTTAACCATGAAAGCGGCCTGCCCAGAAGTCCGGTGCAGATGATCAGGATGAACACAATGTTGACGATCTGCGCATTCTGATTGAACCAGCGCTCCACCTTTGCGCTCGTGAAATATCCCACGACCTTCGAGCCGTCCAGCGGCGGAATCGGAATCAGGTTAAAGAGCGCCAGTCCGATGTTGATGATGACAAAAGACTGCAGACAGAGCGCAATCAGCGACGGCATATTGTTCGTGGAATTCTGCATGATAACCGATGTCACATAATTCCCGTACATATCGGAGAGCATATAAATACGCAGGGCAATCATGCCGATCAGCGCCGCAATCAGATTGCTGACCGGACCGGCAAGCGCCGTGATTGCCACACCGAAGCGCATACTGTGCTTGCGGTTGAAGCGCGTCGGGTCAATCGGAACGGGCTTTGCCCAGCCAAATCCTGTCAGCAGCAGCAGCAGCCCGCCGATCGGGTCGATGTGCGAGATCGGATTCAGCGTCATTCTGCCGCGGTAGCTTGCGGTATCGTCGCCCAGCTTATGGGCGGTCCATGCGTGGGCAAATTCATGCAGCGGCAGAATCAGCAGAATGATAATCAGACGCACGAGCATGACAAGCAGATCATCCCTTGTCAGGCCGCCGGTAAACAGAAAACGCATAAGAAAACTCCTTTCATTCTGATCCGTTCAGAGCAGGGAACGGAAAAACGCAATTTCATCGTCATTGACCGTTCTGGCTTCCGCGGTTTTGATATCGCAGTGGAACACATGGCCGAGCGGGTGCGCGTCGTCGCCGTACATCCGGAAATGATACGGCACCTGCAGCCGGTCAAACACATCTGTCAGATGCTGCGGCTCATGGCGGAGAAAATCCGCGTTCGCCGTCATGACAAAGCTCGGCGGGAAATCGGGCGTCACATGATCGACGGCGTGCAGCAGCGGCAGCGCCTCGGCGCCGTGCTTTTTCGGCAGGAAATCGCGGAGACTCCGCTCCTTGTCCATGACGGTATAGAGGCCGCAGTTCAGTCCCAGTCCGCGGATGCGGATGCCCTCCGGTGCGCGGAAGCTGTATCCGGCGGCGTATCCGGGATTGGTCAGGATGCAGGCGTAGAGCGCGATGCCCAGCGCGCCGGCGGAATCGCCGACCGCAAAGAGCTCCGAGAGATTCAGCGCATACTCCGCGGCGTGTGCCTTCAGCCAGTGAAAGACCTGATTCGTGTCCTCGATCGGCGCGGGAAACCGGTGTGCAGGCGCCAGACGGTAGTTATAGTTGATGACGGCAAAGCCGCGGCGTGCGAGATCCATGCAGTAGAACTGATAGACCTCCTTGGTGCCGTAGACCCAGCCGCCGCCGTGAAAGCTGACGATCACCGGCAGGGAGCCGGTCTGCGCCTTCGGACAGTAGAGGTCCAGACTCTGCCATTTCGGGTCAGAGCCGTAGACAATGCCGTCATAGCGCTCGACCTGCGGCGGTGTCTTCAGACCCGCATCGCGCTGTGCGTCGCTTTTGGCACAATGCTTGCGAAACAGATATGAACCCAGTGACATACAGACTCCCTCCTGTAACCTGCGGTATGATTTAGGGGGTGCTGGTTTTTATTATACCATATTCTCCGGAAAAGCGCAATGGGCGAAACGGGAAAAATTCACAGCCGCCGGCAATCTTCACAATCCGGTGCGCTTCCCGCCTGCGAAAGCGGAGTCATCCGGCAAAATCCGCTGTCAGCATCCGATATTTTGCGCGGCTTTTCAAGTTTGGAGCGTCATTTTTCGTGAATTCTGATAAATTTTCATAAAATTGCAAAAAGGGCTTGCTTTTTCCGGCGATATCTGTTACAATAGATACTGTCCACAAGTCTGTAAAGGAGGTGCCAGCTATGGCAAAATGCGAGATCTGCGGCAAGGGCGTTACATTTGGTATCAAGGTTTCTCACTCTCACCGTCGTACCAACCGTACATGGAAGCCCAATGTCCAGCGCGTGAAAGCGATCGTGAAGGGGACGCCCTGTCACATTTATGTTTGCTCCAGATGCCTGCGCTCCGGTAAAGTTGAGCGTGCAAACGGCTGATCTAAGATGCAAGCAGTTCGGGGTACCTGCCAGAAGCGGGTACCCCGTTGATTCTGTTCCGGCAAAAAACGCCTGCGGCTCCGGGAGGAAAACCGCAGGCATTTTTGTATCTGTTCAGGAATCCAGCTTGTTCAGTCCGGCATACTTCATAATCTCCGGATAATCGCGGTAGCAGTAGTTCATATCGACCGCGCCGCTGACACCGTCCTTGCCCTCCTCGATGCCGTACTGCCACATTCCGTAGCTGCCCTCATAGGTCGGTCTGGCGACATTGTAATGCGCGACCCAGATGTCGTAGCGCTCGCGCACAGCCTGACTGACCGTATGGTTCAGGTAGAAGGACGAGCAGTAGAGCGTGGAGTAATAGCCGAGCTTTTCCATCTCGCTGCAAAAGGCGTCGATGATGGCGGATGCCTTTTCGACCGGCAGCCTGAGCTGCTTTGGTTCCTCAAAGTCAAAGGCAACCGGATATTCAAACGAACATCCCTCGATGACCTTTGCGCAGGTATGCGCCTCCACAATGGCCTCCTCCGGCGTCATCGCGTAGGAGTACCAGTACGCGCCGACCGGCAGTCCCGCCGCCTTGGCGCCCTCATAGTTTCTGCGGAACTTCTTGTCCTCCTGCTTCAGTGCCTTGCCGAAGCCCGCCCGCAGCATGACATAGTTGATATCGGAATTGGCGGCGAATGCCTCCCAGTTGATATCGCCCTGCCACTGCGAAACATCTGCGCCCTTGATCGCCGTGGAGCGTCTGGACGCCGGCGGGGGCAGCACGCGGATCTTTCCGCGCTCGGTGAGCTTTGGAAGCTGGCCCTTTTCACCGCGCAGATTGATCATATCCAGTGAAATCTGACAGACCGTACCGGGCATGGTATCCTTGTCCACCAGAAATTCCATTTCCATCATCACGCCGTTATCCGAGCAGGGGCTGATGCCGCTCGTCATATACAGAATCGAATGATTCCGCTCGGAAACAATGGCATTCGGCGTTGCCGAGCGGAAACAGGTTTCGTCCAGCCGGACGGACTCCGCACCGTTCAAGAGCGTGAACTCCTCCGGATACCGCACCAGAAACGATGCGTTCAGACAGCCGGGGTTATCCCGCATGGAAACCTGCACCTTCACACTCCGGCCGGCGTAACACTCCGCCGAGGAGACGGAGAGCGTCAGCGGTGCGCAGGCATCCACAGAGTCCCTTTTTTCCAGGATGTAATCATAAACATTGACCACGCCGTCCCCGTTTCGGTCGCCGATTTCCGTTTCGGCGGAAACAGGAACGGACAATACGGAAGTAACAGCGAGCATCACCGCAAAAGCGGCAGCCACCCTTCGCATGAAATGCTTCCGGATCATACACAAACCTCCTGATGCAGTCAGACAGGCGGATTCTTCTCTTTCTATACAGAATTCGCGGCATTTTTTTACTTTGGCATTCCGGCCCCCAGCCGTTTTCCCAATTTCTGTCGCCGTCGGTTCGACTGTTCTTTATCATTTTACCATAATCCGCTGACATATTGCAAGTGTTTTTTGCAAGTTTATCTATGTGCCAAAATTTAAGTTATGGGATTTATGCAATATATACAAAACGACAAAAATGGGATTTTTTCATTTTCTGCTTGACTTTTACGGCGGATTGATGTATAATAATAAGGCAGTTGTGAAGCAAAACTGCGCAGAATATGCTGTTTTAGCTCAGTTGGTAGAGCACATCCTTGGTAAGGATGAGGTCGCTGGTTCAAATCCAGTAAACAGCTTGAAACCCGCATCTCAGGATGCGGGTTTTTCATTTTGATACGGTTTTCAAAAGCATCATGCGGTCAGGCCGCACAAAATACCGGCGCTGCCAGATTTTCACTGGCGGCGCCGGTTTCATCAGAATCATGCATCGCGCAGAGCGCTTCAGATCAACGGCTGCCCGCCGTCCTTACTGATTCGGGTTGATGTCCTTCCAGTAATGCACCAGATATTCCGTCCCCGACCAGACCGTCAGCAGCGCCGCAATCCAGAACAAAACCTGTAATCCGATCTCCGTGAACGAGTACACACCCTGCGGAATCTTCAGCCCGAAGCTGTCGAAGTCCAGACGGAACGACCAGTACACCATCGCCGCAATCAGCGCGACCATCGTGAATGCCGTCTTTAATTTGCCCGCAAATCCTGCCGGCACAACCGTCCCCTTTCCGGCGACAACCAGCCGCAGCGCCGATACCATGAATTCCCGCGTCACGATCAGCAGAAACACGACGATGTTCAGCTGGTGCCGCTCCAGCAGGCAGGCCAGTGCCGTCACAACCAGCACCTTGTCCGCCAGCGGGTCCAGAAATTTGCCGAAATCAGTCACCTGATTGCGCTTGCGCGCCAGCTTGCCGTCTACCGCATCCGTGATTGCCGCAACAACAAACACCAGCGTCGCAGCCAGCAGATGCAGCGGGAAATTCCAGTAGAAAAACAGTACGAACAGCGGCACCATCAGCACACGCGCCAGTGTCAGCTTATTGGGTGTGTTCAAAGCCCGATCACCTCACCAATCAAATCATAATCTGCCGTGTCTTTGATTTTCACGGTCAGATACTGCCCGATGCGGAAGCCCTCCGCAGACGCGCCCGGAATCCAGAGCGTCCCGTCGATATCCGGTGCCTCCGCCGCGGTTCTGCCATACCAGCACTGCCGCGCTTCATCATAGCCCTCGATCACGGCCTCGCAGACCGTTCCGACCCGTGCCGCGTTCAGACGGAACGCGATCTGCGCCTGCTGCTCCATGAGAATCTGCGCACGGTGCTGCCGCAGCTCCGGATCAATCTGATCGGGCATCCGTGCGGCAACCGTCCCCTCCTCCTCGGAGTACGCAAAGCAGCCGAGCCGGTCAAAGCCGATCTCCTGCACGAATTCGCACAGCTCCGTGAATGCAGCCTCCGTCTCGCCGGGGAAGCCCGTCAGCAGCGTCGTCCGCAGCGTGATGCCGGGAATTTCCGCACGGAGCTTTGCAAACAGCGCCCGCATCGAGTCCGCATCACATTTGCGGCGCATCGCCTTCAGCACATCGCGGTTGCAGTGCTGAACCGGAATGTCGAGATACTTGACGATCTTGTCCTCCCGCGCCATGACCGCGATCAGCGCGTCCGAAACACGCTCCGGATAACAGTACAGCACCCGGATCCAGTGCAGCCCGTCAATCCGGCAGAGCTCCGTCAGGAGTTCCGGCAGCAGCGGTTTGCCGCAGAGGTCCTCGCCGTACCGTGCGGTGTCCTGCGCGATGACCGCAAGCTCCGTCACGCCGTCCGCCGCCAGCCGCCGTGCCTCGTCCAGCACATCCTGCATCGGGACGGAGCGGAATTTTCCGCGGATTGCGGGGATTGCACAGTAGGTACATCCGTTGGAGCAGCCCTCCGCAATTTTGAGATTTGCAAAAAACGGCAGCGTGGCCAGCACGCGCCCGCCGGTCAGCGGCATATCGCATTTCGGCGCAAACCGTGTCACGCGTTCGCCTGCTGTCAGCCGGTCCAGCACCGCACAGATGTCCTTCTGGTCGCCGATGCCGATGACGGCATCCGCTTCGGGAAACTGCTCCGCGACCTCATCCCGGTAGCGCTCGGCGAGACAGCCCGTTACGACCAGATACCGGAGCGTCCCCTGCCCCTTGGCCGCCACAAGCTGCAAAATCTCGTCAATGGCCTCCTCCTTTGCCGGCTGAATGAAGCCGCAGGTATTGACGATGGCAATCTCCGCCTCAGACGGATCCGCCGTCAGGGTATAGCCGCCCTCTCGGAGCAGATAGAGCATCCGCTCGGAATCGACCAGATTCTTGGAACAGCCAAGAGAAACGATGCTGACCTTCATGCCTGCCTCCGGTACCAAAACTGTCCCCGCATTCCGCGGGGGAATTATTCCGTCTCCTGCGCCGCAAAGTAATCTTCGAGCGCATAGCGGATCTGCTGATAGGTAAAGCCGCGCCGGACGAGCGAGGCCGTGACCTTGTCGGTCATCTTCCGGTCGTCCGGGTCGGTGAGATACCTTGCGTATTTTTTTTGCAGCAGCGTGAGAAGCTGCTCTGAAATGCGCTCCGGCTCGTCGTACGGTCCGAGCGCGTCGTCGATGTCCGTCTGCGAAAGCCCCTTGTGCCGCATTTCATATGCCGCACGGCGGATGCCGTACTGCTTCCCCTCGACATACTGCCTTGCAAGCTGCTCCGCATACTGCGCATCATTCACGAGGCCGAGCCGCACCAGCCTCTGCAGCGCCCGCAGCACGGCATCCTCCTGCGCGTGCTTTGCCTGCATCAGCTTTTCGTACAGTCCGCGGTAGGAAAACGCCCGCCCTTCCAGCAGATAGAGCGCATATTCAAAGGCGCGGTGCTCCGCCGCTTTGTCGGAGAGCGCCGAGAGCGCGTCCTCATCGAGCAGGTCGCCGGCTCTGAGCCCGGACTCCGCGAGCAGATCGGCGTGCAGCCAGACCGCCCGCCCGTCGTCGAGCGTCAGCTTCCACAGCTTTCCCTTTTCCCGTGTGATGTCCTCAATTCTCATGGGCGATCAGAGGTCGTCCTCCGGGGTGAATTCCTCAAAGTTGTCATCCGCGCCGTCTGCCGCGAGCAATGCCTCACCGGTATCGGCAACGGCCTGCTGTGCCTTCTCCTTTGCGGAATTGACCTTTGCTTCCTTCTTGCTCTTTTTCGAGACGAGCAGCACCGCTTCGCGCTGTGCCATGATCTTCTGCTCGACCTCACTTGCAAAATCGGGATCGTTTTCAAGCAGCAGCTTGACGGCGTCGCGTCCCTGACCGAGCTTGCGCTCGCCGTAGCTGAACCACGAACCGCTCTTGTGGATGATATCGAGCTCGACCGCCAGATCCAGCACCTCGCCGACTCTGGAGATGCCCTTGCCGTACATCATGTCAAACTCGCACTCGCGGAACGGCGGCGCGACCTTGTTCTTGACAACCTTGACGCGCGTTCTGCTGCCGATGACCTCGGCGCCGTCCTTGATCGGCTCGCCCTTGCGCACCTCAAGCCGCACAGACGCGTAGAATTTCAGCGCTCTGCCGCCGGTCGTCGTTTCGGGGTTGCCGTACATGACGCCGATCTTTTCGCGCACCTGATTGATGAAAATTGCGACACAGTTGGACTTTGCAATGACAGCGGTCAGCTTGCGCATCGCCTGAGACATCAGTCTGGCGAGCATACCGACATGAGAATCGCCCATTTCGCCTTCGATCTCGGCGCGGGTCGTCATCGCGGCGACCGAGTCCAGCACGATGACATCGATCGCACCGGAGCGCACGAGCGCCTCTGCGATTTCCAGCGCCTGTTCGCCGGAATCCGGCTGAGAGACGAGCAGATTGTCAATGTTGACGCCGAGTGCCTTCGCGTAGACCGGATCGAGCGCGTGCTCAACATCAATGAACGCCGCCTCGCCGCCGAGCTTCTGCGCCTCTGCGATGACATGGAGCGCCACCGAGGTCTTGCCGGAGCTTTCCGGTCCGTAGATCTCGACGATTCTGCCGCGGGGCAGGCCGCCGATGCCCAGCGCCATATCCAGCGTCAGGGAGCCGGTCGAAATGGACTGCACATTGAGGGTCGAATTCTGTCCCAGCCGCATGACGGCGCCTGCACCGTACTGCTTTTCAATCTGCGCGATGGCGTTCTTCAGCGCCTTCTCGCGCTCCTCCTTCGTCGAGGGAATCGCAAGCCCGACGCTTTTCTTCTTGATCTCTGCCTTTGCCATTTGCAATCGTTCCTTTCGGTTTATATTACGCGGGAAAAGCGGGAAGAATCTCCCGCTGCCCGCCCTGCTATCATACGGTATCAGTTATTCAGAATCTGACAAACTGCGGTACCCCAGCACCACCCGCGGAATCTCGTTCAGGTCGTCCACCGTCTCGATGCCGGTGAAGCCGTTTTCCGCCAGCAGCGCGGCAACGGCCTTCGCCTGATAGATGCCGACCTCATAGGCGAGCAGTCCGCCCGCACGGAGCGAATCTCTCCAGAGCGGCGTGACGGCACGGTAGAAATCCAGACCGTCCTCTCCGCCGGAAAGCGCCTCTGCCGGCTCGTAGGTCACCTCAGTCTGAAGCGAGGCCATGTCCTTTGCCGTCAGATACGGCGGATTGCAGACAACCGCCGCCAGACCGCGGTACTGCGCGGCCACGGCCGGATCCAGCACATCTGCGCGGACAAACCACACATTGCCGGACTCGTTCAGCCGGAGATTCTGCTGCGCGTACCGCAGCGCGTCCGCACTGGCTTCCAGCCCGATGAACGCCGTCTGCTCCATGTGCAGCGCAAGTGCCAGCGCGATACATCCCGAACCCGTGCAGAGATCGGCCACGCACTGTCCCTTTTCGTCGCGGAGGCGTGCGCGCACCGCATCGACCAGTGTTTCTGTATCCGCTCTCGGAATCAGCACACCCGGCCCGACCCGCATCGGCAGCCCGTAAAATTCCCATGAACCGAGCAGATACTGCAGCGGTTCATGCTTGGCACGGCGTGCGGCAAGCGCTCTGGCTTCCTCCGCCGATGCCGCATCGTCATGGATCCATTTCGCCTCCAGTTCGGCATCCTCGATGCCGCCGGAGCGGAGAATCCGGTTCAGTTCCCGCAGAAGAACAGGATCCGGCTGTTTCATGGTTCATCGCTCCTTTCTCTGATTGTGAGGGGCTTTTCCTTACCACTCATCATCCTCCAGATGCTCCGGAATGCAGGGCGTCATCGCGGCGATCGCACACTCGATCTGCGAGGCGTCCGGCTCCTGCGTCGTGATGCGCTGGATCCAGAGTCCCGGTGCGGAGAGAATCCGTGTAAAGGTATTGTCACTGCGTCCCGCCAGACGGATCAGCTCATAGCTGATGCCCATGACCAGCGGCAGCAGCACCAGCGAAAACAGCACCCGCTGCCAGACGATTTTATACGGATTGAAGCAGCCCGCGAAAATGCTGATGAGCAGCACAAGGAAGATAAAGCTCGTGCCGCAGCGCGGATGAAACCGCTTCTGCTTCCTGATGTTCTCGACGGTCAGCGGAAGCGCCGCCTCAAAGCAGGCAATCGTCTTGTGCTCCGCGCCGTGATACTGATAAGTCCGGCGGATGGACTTGAGCTTGCCGGTCAGCCACATATAGCCGATGAAAATCGCCAGCTTGACGACGCCTTCCGCACAGGAGCGGATGATGCGGCTCTCGGTCAGCGGCTTGATCCAGCCGACCACCAGACGCGGCACATAGAGGAACAGACCGAGGCTCACCGCGATGCTGACCACAACCGCCAGCACCATGAACGCATTGAGAATCTTGTCGCCGAACTTCTCATCCAGCCACTTTTCAAACTTCGACGGCTCCTCATAGCTGTAGTTTTCCGACGCCTTTTGCAGATAATCCCAGCGCTTTTCGACCGTCTCCGCGTCCGGCGCGCCCAGCGGGACATAATGTTTGTCCTCCTTCGCCTTCTTCTCATCGGTCTTTGCGCGCTGCGCGGTCAGCCATGCGGTAAACTGCTCCCGCACTGTGTCCTCCGGCAGCTCGCCGAGCTTCGGATTCTCCTTTTTCCACTTGCAGAATTCGTCGATCTCCTCGTCATACTGCTTTTCCGCCGATTTCATCATGCAGCGGTAGCCGTCGATCATCGAGGTAACGAAATTGACGCAGCCGCGCACGAACGGCACCCGCGTATACCACGGGCGCATGAGGCGCTGCTTTCCGGTTTTCGGATCCGCGGCAAACTTCGCGGGAATATCCCATGTTTCGAGGTCGATTTCTCCGTTCGGGAGCCGGCAGGCCATTGCGCCGCGGAAGGCGCCCTTCATCATGATGCCCTCGACCAGCGCCTGTCCGCCGATTTTGGATTTATGGGCGTATTCCGCCTTTGCGGCCGCCTGTTCAGAGCTGTATTCTGCCAAAAAAACGCATCCTTTCCGTATAACTGAATGTGATAAACGGCCCGATCAGGCGGAAACGAACCGACCGGGGCAATTCTGCGCCAAGCTGTCCCCCGCCGTTTCAGGATGCCGCGCCATGCTCAGGCACTGTTCTCTGTCCGCTGCTTCTGTGCGGGCAGCGTGATGGTCACGCGGGTACCGACGCCTTCCTCACTCTCAATGGTCAGCGTCCCCTTGTGCAGCGAAATGATTTCATCCGCGACAGCCAGCCCGATGCCGGAGCCGCGGCGCGTGTGGTTCGGTTTATAGAATTTGGTCTTGATTTTCGGCAGGTCGGCCGCCTTGATGCCGCAGCCGTCGTCCTGCACGATGACCCTGACCGCGCTGCCGTCCTCCGCAGCCTCTGCCGTGATATACACATGGCCGTCCTTGTCGGAGTATTTGATCGCGTTGTCGATGATATTGATAAAGACCTGCCGGATGCGGTTCTTGTCGCCGCAGACAAAGGGCAGCATCTCCGGCTCCTCGTAGGTGACATAAATGCCGTCCTTCTTGGCGCGTTCGACATAGATCAGCACGGCGTCGCCGAGCTCCGCCAGAATGTCCATCGTGTCCATTTTCAGCGTGAAGTGGCCGCTCTGCATCCGCGAGAAATCGAGCAGCTCCTCGACCATCTGCGAAAGGCGCTCCGTCTCGCCGACGATCACATGAAGTCCCTTCTGCATCATCATCGGATCGACGCTGTCCTCGGCGTCGGACATATCGCTGAGCGTTTCCGCCCAGCCCTTAATCGCGGTCAGCGGCGTGCGGAGCTCATGCGACACGGAGCTGATGAATTCATTTTTCATCGCCTCGGTGTTTGACAGCTCGTCCGCCATGTGGTTGATGCTGACGCAGAGCTCGCCGATCTCGTCCTCGCTCTCCTGCCGGATGCGGGCAGAGAAGTCTCCGCGTGCAAATTTTTCCGTATTTGCGTTGATTTCACGAATCGGGCGCAGAATCGTGCCGACAAAGTACAGGTCGGACAGACCCAGCAGCAGCAGAATCGCCACCGCAACCAGCGTGACCGCCAGCACGAAGCTGTTGATCGTCCGGTCGATTGCCTCCAGCGAGGTCACGACGCGGATTGCCGAAAAGTCGGTGCTGATCTCCGAAATCGGGTAGCAGACCGCCATGATGCGCTCGCCGTTTGCCGTCCGCGCCGTCGAAAAGCCGACACTGGCGCCGCCGTTCATCACGGAATCGTAGTCCGGCATACTGGCCGCGTAGTCCGTCGAAAAGCCGGACGAGGTCAGGACGATCATCCCGTTGTAATCAATCGCCATCAGTTCCATTTTGTCCTTGTCGGAGAAGCTCTCAAGCGTGGAGCGCAGCTCCATGCCGATGTTGGTGCCGTCGGCGGCATAGCGCGAGAGCAGTCCGTTCACGGCGTTGAGCTTCGTGACCAGATACTGCCGCGCAGAGTTGTAAAAATAACTCTGCACCGCGAAGATCAGCGCCAGCTCAATCACCATCAGGATCAGGACGATGATGCCGAGATTGTTGGTAATCCAGCGCCGTGTGATACTCTTTCTCGCCATTTCAGATCACCGGCGGGAATCCGGCTTTTCCTCCCATTTGTAGCCGTAGCCCCAGATCGTGATGATGTACCGCGGATTGGACGGGTCATCCTCGATCTTCATGCGGAGCCGGCGGATATTGACATCGACGATCTTGTTGTCGCCGAAGTAATTGTCCCACGCATTCGCCAGAATGCTGGCGCGGTCCAGCGCCGTGTTCTTGTTCTTCAGAAAATACTCCAGAATGCGGAACTCCGCCTTGGTCAGCTCGATCGGCTCGCCGTTCTTTGTGACGGTGTGACCGTTCGGATTCAGGACAAAGGGGCCGGATTCCAGCAGACTGTCCTCCTCCTGCCTGACGGCGTTCATCGTGACGCGCCGGTGCAGCGCATCGACCCGCACGGTCAGCTCCGAGGGCGCAAAGGGCTTGGTGATGTAGTCGTCCGCCTCGTTCATCAGCGCGTTGACCTTGTCCATTTCCTGCGACTTTGCCGACAGCATGATGATGCCGACCGTCTTGGATTTTTCGCGCAGCCGCTTCAGCACCGTGATGCCGTCAATGCCGGGCATCATGATATCCAGCACCACAACATCGAAGTTGCCGCGCTCCTGCTCAAAGACTCTGAGCGCCGCTTCGCCGCTGCTGACATCCACGACATCGTAATGCGCGTGCTTCAGGTTCAGTACCACAAATTCACGGATCGCGTCCTCGTCTTCACAGACCAGTACCCGCTTCATGCTTCGTCCTCCTTCCGCCGTCCGTCAGAGCCCCGCAGACTTCCGTCTGCACAGGTCGCTGACGCGCTTAATCAACTCCGAGGGAGAAAAGGGCTTCGTCACATAGTCGTCCGCGCCGCTCTGCATTCCCTCCTCGCGGTCGGCTGCCTGCGCCTTTGCCGTCAGCAGAATGATGCCGAGCGACTCGGATTTCTCACGCAGCGCCTTACATACCGCAATGCCGTCCAGACCGGGCATCATGATGTCCAGCACGGCAATGTCGAATTTTCCTTCCGCCTCGTCGTAAGCCCGCAGCGCGTCCTCGCCGCAGTTCACATCCGTGACATCATATCCGGCACGCCGCAGGTTGATAATCACAAAGCCGCGGATGACATCCTCATCCTCACATACCAGTACCCGTTTCATGTCCGGCACCTCCTTGTTCACACAATATTTTTCTGCTGTTGTTCCGCGGTGCTCCGTGCGGTTACGGATACCGCATTGCCGTCACCAGCTCGCTGTCGGACAGTGCCAGCGCGGCCGGCGCACCGGATTCGCGCTTTCCGAGATAATAGCTGCCGTTCTGCTGTCTGAGCAGCAGATAGCCGTCTGACTGCATGGCATCCGCCGCGACGGGATCCTTGACGGAAATCAGGCGCAGCAGCGGCGATTTCAGCACGGGTGTGCCGTCCTCGTTCTGCGTACTGCGGTCAAATTCGTAAAAAACGGTTTCCTCGTCCTCCTGCACCGCTGTCACGCGCCGCTCCCAGCGCGGCGGCATCAGGAAGATATATCCTTCCGAAACGGCATAATACGACGCACATTCCCGCATCAGAAGCCCGTTCCGGCAGACATACCAGTTTGTCATCGGGAGCTGCGGTGCCTCCGAACCGGCCGTATAGCCGTAAAACACCGCCTGCACCGGAATTTCCGGTTCTCCGTCGCTGTCGATGTCCAGCGTGCGCCAGCCCGCGGGACGCAGCGTCGGGATATGGTCGGCGCTGTCGGCATACACCGTCGTCAGCGCACCGTCCGTATAGGTCATCACGGCTGTCTGCGCGTGCGTCGCACCCGAAGCGCCGTCCACATAAATTGCGGGAACGCTGCCGCGTCCGTCTGTCCGGGGCAGCTCGCCGAAGACCAGTCTTGTGACATCCGTCAGCGATTCGGGAAGCTGTGCGCGTGCGGGCGAGGCATAGCGTCCGCTCTGACTGAGCGAATACACCGTCGCCTGCGCGGCGTTCGGGAACTTTGCCGCCGAGACGGTCAGCAGCTCCGTTTCGCCGTTGCCGTTCAGGTCGCGCAGCGCCATGGCGGAATAGGGAACCGCAAGTGACCGCACAAGCTCGCCGTCCTCGCAGTGGAAGACCTCCGCCGTATATTCGCCGCCGTCCACCAGACTGTAGCTGATGATGAGATTCGTGCGCGGATTGCTGCCCAGTGCGGCAACATCCACGCGTTCGATCTCCGCGCCGGCCGCCGGATAGTCCTTGACGGAATTCCAGCCGCCGTCCTTCTGCGTCAGCAGACAGAGC
>JAFPQL010000218.1 GCA_017414145.1 Oscillospiraceae bacterium
CCATGACCGATGCCTCAAACGATGTCTACACGATCGACTACACCGCCGGCTCGGTCTTCTGCGCCGCAAAAAACACGCTCAAGACCATGTTCATCTTTGACACATTCGGTTCGCAGATGACCTATTACAAGTGCGAAAGGGACGGTCAGCTCCCGATTGAGATCAAGCGCAACGAGGACAGCACATGGACGATGATTCAGCCCGCGCCGCTGCCCGTCTTCAAGGCGAATGCCGACGACCTCATGGAAACAGTCGTCCGTGTGACGATGGAGCGCTATGTCGAGGAGAACCCCGCGGACCTCGCCAAATACGGCCTCGACAAGCCGTGGTGCAAGCTCCTGCTGCAGGGAAAGCGCGATCAGGTCATGTCCGAGCAGGAGATCTGGTTCGGCAATCCGGTCTCCGATCAGGCGGACGAGGTCAACCTCTACGCCTATCTGGTCAAGACCCGTCAGGTCATCGAGATCGGCAAGGCCATGACATCGTTCCTCAACGATTCCGCGACCGAATACATCCTCCCCTACTGCGTCGATCTGGACATCGAGCAGATCAGCTCGGTCGATATCGACATGGGCAGCATCTACGACATGAAGGAAACCCTGTCGCTGGACTACGCCAACAATCAGTTCGCGCTCAGCGGCCGGACAATCGACAAGGACAACGCGAATCTGCTGGGCCTGTTCCAGGCGTATTACCGCTCGATCTCCAATCTCGCGTTCAGCGATCTCGCACTGGATGCAGCGCCGGAAGGCGAACCTGCCATCACGATTGTCTATCACCTCAAGGACGGCAAAACGGTCACGCTCGGCTTCGTTCCGCTGGAACAGAATGTGTTTGCGCTCTTTAAGGACGGCAGCTACACCGGCCAGACCGTGCGCCTGAACCGCTTTACCGCGGCCGGCAGCATCATCTCAAGCTATGAGGCGCTGAAGGATGCCATGAAGTGACCTCCGCATCAAAGCAGCAACTGCCTTCCCCCAAAAAGGGAAGGCAGTTTTCTGTCTGTCGGGAAATTGTCTCCGGTTTCTGCATTCCGGCATTCAGTTGACACAGCGGCAAACTTGTGCTACAATATAAAAAAACGCGAAAGGAGTGTCCGTCATGGCAAACCGTCTCAGACTGCGCCCGCTCACCGCATTGGCTCTGTTCTGCCGTGCCGCCGTCGGATTTCCGGTCTGGCTCACGGTGCTCTCCTTCCGGACGGGCTTGCCCGCCGCGCACATGGTCTGCTGCGGCGTTCTCATCGGCTGCGCACTTGCCGTCATGCTCTGGAAACGGTTCACGGACAGGCACTGCTCCCCCCGCACGGCCTTTTTCCTGACCGGCCTCGGCCTGCTGCTCAGCGCCGCCGCCGGCACACTGCTGCTGCTTTCCTGGATTCCGGATGCGGCGTTCATCGCCGCAGCACTTGCCCTGCTGACCGCAGCCACTGCGCTGTACGGCGCCGGCAGAGCGCCCGATCAGCTTTTCACGACCTCACATCTTGCGGTATTTCTCACCTTCACGGCACTCGACGGGATTCTGATCCGCTCCTCCTCCCTGCCGATTCCCGCGGACTTTCTGTTCGGCGGAGCGGCCGCCGTCTGCATATGCTGGCTGCTGCTCACCAATCAGTTCATGCTGAACCGGCTCGTCAGCCGCCGCAGCGATACCGCCGGAGAAGTCCCGCCGGAAATCCGGAAGAGCAATCTGCGGATGGTCGCGCTGACCGTCGGGCTGGGGACGGCTGTGTTTTTGTTCCGCCGGCCGATCTTCGGACTGTTCTCGATGTTCGGCGATGCGCTGACCGTGCTGATCCGCGCCGCATTCCGCGGGATTGCCGCCGTTGTCCGCTGGCTGAGCGGTGACGATTCCATTGCCGCGTCCGACCCCGTCCCGCAGGAGGATGCCGCATTGCCGCAACCGGAGGGAGGCAGTCCGCTCTGGAGCCTGCTGCTGCTCTTGTTTGTCCCGATTGTCATTCTCATCTGGCGGAATCTGCTGTCCGACTGGATCTTTGACCTGCGGGAGCGCTGGCAGAGATTCCGCAGAAGAATGGCCGCCAAACGCGCAAAAGCCGCTCCCGCCGCAGCGCATGACGATGCGGAATACACCGACACGGAAACCGATGCGCGTCCCGATCCGTCCGTCCGGAAGCGGCACAGAAGCTGGAGCAGAGCGGTCCGGGCATGGAACCGTCAGCCCGATTCCGACGGGAAATTCTATGCGGGCTACGCGCTGATGCTGACAGCGCCCGCATGGGGCAGCGAACCGCCGCAGGACGCGGAAACTGCCGGTGAAATCCGGGAACGGTGGAGACAGTCCCACAGCGACACGCTCGGCACGGTGACAGCCGATCTGCACGCCGACCGCTATGCGGAAGCCGGTCTGCCGGACACCGCCCTCGCCGATGCCGCAGAGGCGCTTGCCGCGCTCCGGAATCTCCGGAAGGGCTGACGCGGCGCCGTTCCGACGGAAACAAACAAAAAGAGGCTGCCCGGTTCCGATGCCGGACAGCCTCTTTGTCATTACAGGACGGTTCGCTGGGACTGCCTTCTCGCAGATTCCCACTGCTGCGAATCAAACGGCTGATCAAGCCATTTTTCCAGAATCTCCTCCTTTTCCGGCATACTCCTGCCGGAAAAGCGGGTTCCGAGATCCCACATCAGATAGCGCCAGATCGCACAAAGGTCCTCCTTCGTGCAGGACAGAACGAAAAAGCTGCGGTTTGTCACAGCGCCACACCTCCTTATCAGATGCGCGGGTCAGCAAACGACGGATGCTTTGTATGTCAAAATACCGGTTCTGTTGTCTGTAACGTTCACTCTGTACGAAGTGCAATCACGGGGTCTTTCTTTGCTGCAAGTCTGGACGGGATGATGCCGGCAATCAGCGTCAGCAGGACGGAGATGCCGATCAGAATCAGCGCGTAGGTCGGGCGCAGGAACGCGATATCCGGCACGCCGGACGCCTTCTCGATGATCATGTTGATCGGAATATCCAGCAGCACCGTCACCCCAACGCCGATGATGCCCGCCGCCAGTCCGACGATGAAGGTCTCCGCATTGAACACGCGGCTGATGTCGCGCTTGGACGCGCCGATCGAGCGGAGAATACCGATCTCCTTCGTGCGCTCCAGCACGGAAATATAGGTGATGATGCCGATCATGATCGACGACACGATCAGGGAGATCGAGACAAAGCCGATCAGGACATAGGAGACCATGTTGATGATCTTCGTCACGGAGCTGAGCAGCAGCCCGATATAGTCCGTGTACTCGATCTTGCCGTCTTCCTCGGTCTGGCTGTCATTGTAGCGCTGGACGAAGTCCTCAAACTGCTCCTTCGCCTCAAAGGACGGCGAATAGATCTGAATCGCCGAGGGATTCTCCGGGTCGCGCAGACCGAGCTTCTGGAGATTGCCGTCATAGGTGTTGCTGGTGGAACGGGCAAGCACCTGCTCCTTGAAGATTTTGAGCAGCGTCTCCTCGTCCATTGTGGACATCGCCTTTTTCAGGCTCTCGATGTCCTTTGCGGGATTGAAGGACTGTGCCAGCGCATTCAGCTCGTCGTCGCTCATCTTTGCGATGTTCTCACGGATGGCATCCGCGGTGAGCTGCGACTGCACGATGCCCTTGTAGATTTCAAGCAGCTGATCGTCCGTCAGGGCATCCAGCAGCTTCGGGTCGGGCTGCGTGTTCATCTGCTGCGCCGCCGCGCCGATGACCGCCGCCTTGCCCTGCTCGCTCGCGGCAAACTGCTTTGCCTCTGCCAGCGTGATCTTCTCCAGCATTCCGGGGGCGACTGCCGCGACCAGCTCCTCGTCCTTCATGGCGGCCAGTGCCTCACCGACATCCTTTCCGTCAAAGGAGCTGCCGTACATCTTGCCGAACATCGCCTGAAGCTGCGCGAACTCCTGCTCGCTCATGCTGTCGATGTACGCATACACATCGTCCACGGTCACATTTTCGTGATCCTCAAACTCGTAGCCGGTGAACACATCAATTTCGGGCTTTGCCTGCTGCGCCTTGATGATCTCAGACTTGGCATTCTCCTCCATGAGGTAATCGACAAGCTCCTTCGTGTAGCAGATTGTGCCGGGCATCAGCGCGCCGGAGACAGAGCCGGCCTTTCTGTGGACAATGCCGCTGATCTGCACCGGAACGCCCTTTGCGATCTTCTCTGCCATGAATTCGTCGCTGCGGGAGCGGTCCTTCCAGCAGTTTTCGGTCTTGTCAAATTCATAGGCGTCGGTGTTGAGGATGACGCGGAATTTCAGGTCCTTCAGCTCGTCATAGGAGAAGCTGTCGCTGTCCACCTCAATCTTCTTGCCCTCCATGATCTTCTGGAACATCTCGTTGATGCCGGACGGATCGCGCAGACCAAGACCGTACATCGTCATGCCGTTGATCTCGTTGTGCTCATCGACGACAAGGATGACCTCGTTCCGGTTCTCCGGCCAGTGACCGCTGACAATGTCATACTGCGTGTCAAGGAGCTGGCGGTCGCCGTAGATCTGCGTCCAGATATCCATTGTGCCGGTGCCCATTTCCATGATCTGGGAATAGTTTGACGAGAGCGAATTCATGTCATAGCCCAGCATGGAGTAATACGCATCGACCAGCGGGTTCGGGTTGACGCCCTGTACGCGCTCCGAAGTGTCTTCGAGATACACCTGCGGGGTCAGGTCGTAGACATAGGAGATGTTGTAGTCCTTCAGCTCCTCATCGCTCGCATCGAGATGCGCCTTGAACCGCTTCATGTCGTTCTGCTTGACCTCGGCGACCATGGCGTTGAGCATCTCCGCCTCCTGACCGGTCGAATAGACCTTGTCAAGCGGATGCTCCTCGCGTTTTTCCGCCTGTCCGGTGACATTCTCGACCAGACTGCTCAGGTCAACGGAACGCGACATAATCGTCAGCGGGTACGAGGACAGCGTATTCTCCTGCACGGTGTTGATATAGCTCTGGAAGCCGTCGGAGAGCGAGAGAATCAGCGAAATGCCGATGATGCCGATGCTGCCGGCGAATGCGGTCAGCAGGGTTCTGCCCTTTTTGGTCAGCAGATTGTTCAGCGAGAGCGAGAAGGCCGTCGCCGCGCTCATCGAGACGCGCTTTTCCTTCTTCTGCTTCTTCTGCTGTTTTTTCGCGTCGCGCTCGGCCTTTTTGGCGCGCTTTTCGCATTCCGCGGTTTCCTCCGCTTCGGAATAGGGTCTGGTATCGCTCTGCACCCTGCCGTCGAGCAGCCGGATGATGCGCGTCGCGTAGGTGTCGGCAAGCTCCGGATTATGCGTGACCATGATGACCAGACGGTCCTTTGCGATTTCCTTGAGCAGATCCATGATCTGCACACTGGTCGCGGTATCGAGTGCGCCGGTCGGCTCATCCGCCAGCAGAATTTCCGGATCGTTGATGAGCGCACGCGCAATCGCCACGCGCTGCATCTGGCCGCCGGACATCTGGTTCGGCTTCTTGTCAAACTGATCGCCGAGGCCGACCTTTTCCAGCATCTTCTTTGCGCGCTCTCTGCGCTCGGACTTGGAAATACCGGAGAGCGTCAGTGCCAGCTCGACATTGGACAGCACCGTCTGATGCGGAATGAGATTATAGGTCTGGAACACAAAGCCGATCGTGTGATTGCGGTAATGGTCCCAGTCCTTGTCCCTGTATTCTTTCGTCGATTTCCCGGAGATGGTCAGATCGCCCTCTGTGTAGCGGTCGAGTCCGCCGATGATATTGAGCAGCGTGGTCTTGCCGCAGCCGGAAGGCCCCAGCACTGCGACAAACTCATTCGGCCGGAACATGATGTCAATGCCCTTTAACGCCTGAACCTGCGAGTCACCCGCAAGATAGGTCTTGGTAATCCCCTTTAACCCGAGCAAAGTAACACAACCTTTCTTTCAAGGAAATTTAGATTCGGGATACTGCCAAATTCTAGCATATAAATGTGTCTGTTTTGTGACGCCGCGGCAATTTCGGCATTTCGTGCATATGCACAATAACAGGCACCGGAAATTGTGCAGCCTGACGAAATAATCAACGCGCCCCGCTGCCGGATTTCGCGGCAGATACGGCGTTTCGGTGCTTCCGTTCAGAAATTTCGCAGAAGTGCTTGACAAGGCGCCGGGATTGTGGTATAATACCGCATATAGCCTAGTATGCAGATAGCTATACTGTAATATAAAACAGACTTGCTTTTTCAGGCCGGATGTGCTATAATGGCAGGCAGAACAAAACTGCGCTGAGAGGAGATGAAGCGTATGCGCACGGTTCCGCGTGTCGCCTGTATCAACGATCTGTCCGGCTACGGGAGATGCTCCCTGACCACGGCACTTCCGGTTCTGTCCGTCATGGGCGTGCAGGCTTGTCCGGCGCCGACCGCGGTGCTGTCCATGCACACCGGCTTCCCGGAATACACCTTTACCGATCTCGCCGATCAGCTCCCCGCCTATTTCAAAAGCTGGGCAAAGCTCGACTTCGACTGGGTCTACAGCGGATTTCTCGGCTCGGTCGGACAGGTCGCATCCGTGCGGGAATTCTTCCGGCTCCAGCGTGAAAAGAATCCGGACTGCCGCATCCTGCTCGATCCCGTCATGGGCGATGACGGCCGCATTTACAGCACCTACACCGCCGCGCTCTGCGATGCCGTGCGGCAGCTTGCCGCAGAAGCGGATGTCATTACGCCGAATGTGACCGAAGCCTGTCTGCTGACCGGAACGCCCTACCGCGGCGAATCCCTGCATACCGATGAGGCCTTTGAACTGGCGGATAAGCTGACGGCACTCGGCTGCGGCACCGCAGTCGTGACCGGCATCGTCCGCGGCGACATCATCTGCAATCTGACCTGTGACCGCGAAACGCGCGAATTCACCGTCGTACACCGCACAAAGCGGCTGTTCTCCGGCACCGGCGACCTCTTTGCGTCCGTCCTCTGCGGCGCACTGGCAAAGGGCGCCTCGCTCTCTGCGGCGACGGAGCTGGCGGCGCGTTTCCTGTCCGATGTCACGCAATATACATCGGAGCAGAATACCGATCCGATGGAAGGGCTGCTCTTTGAGCCACTGCTCCTGCGTCTGAAGGAAGGATATTATGAATGAACAGAAAAGGAAGGATATTATGAATGAACAGAAACTGAACCCGGTCAAGCTGCGGCATCTCTCCTACGCGGGGATGTTCGCCGCCCTGACCGCCCTGCTCACCGCCGCATTCCACATTCCGGTGACAAACGGCTATATCCACTGCGGCGACGCCGTGATCTATCTCTCTGCCGCACTGCTCCCGCTGCCCTATTCGGTCGGCGCGTCCGCGGTCGGCGGAATGCTCGCGGACATCATTTCGGGGTATCCCGTCTATGCGCTGCCGACCTTTCTCATCAAGGGGCTGCTCGCTGCCGGCTTTTCCCTGATCGGCGGCAGCAAGCTGCTCAGCAGCAGACGCTTTGCCGGCATGGGGCTCTGCTCCGTGATTTCCGTCGTCGGCTACTGGCTGACCGCGGTGGTGCTCTATGGCGGCTGGCAGGCACAGTTCGCCGCAACCGTTCCGGGAAATCTCGTGCAGGCAGGCGCGTCCGCCGTGGTGTATACGGCAGCGGCCTTCGCGCTGGAAAAAACGCGCCGGTGCAATCCGCAGCACTGAACGGCTGCCGCCCCGCCGCCGGAAATAAAAAAAGACCGATGCTGCACGGCATCGGTCGAATTATTTTATAGGGTGGGGGCTTGAAAAAGAATTGAACAGTCTCAAAAAAAGATGATCGGGCATACCCGATTACGGCAGCGGCATAGTTGGGCAAAAAGCTGCTGCCGCGAAGCAATGCCGTGCAAAGCCGCCGAACGGCCGGGCAGCACATTGCACTGCCGGACTTTGCACGGAATCACTGCGAAACGAATCAGATTACTCAGCCTCAGCGACCGTCGTGGTCTCCGTCGTGGTTTCGCCCGGTGCAACATGGCTGTGTGCAGCAGGGCCGACCGGCGGCTGCGGCTTCGTGCCGTCCTCGCCGGGTGCAACCGGAGGTGCGATCGGGCCGACCGGCGGCTCCGGCTTTGTGCCGTCCTCAGCAGGACCGGCAGGCGGTTCCGGCTTCGTGCCGTCTTCCGGCTTCACGATCTCGATCGGTGCAGGACCTTCGCCCGGCTGCGGTGCTGCCGGCTCGGTCAGATACAGCTCGATGAACTCAAACCATGCGGTCTTTGCCTCATCATCCTTGAAATCCATTGCTTCGGTATCGAAGACATTGGCGATCATCTCAGCCATTTCGCGCTTGCCGATGTGCTTCGGCGGCTTGACGCCCTCAGCCTCGGCGGGCGGCTCCGGCTTGGTGCCGTCCTCCGCCGCAACGGTCACTTCCTCGCCGAGATCTTCGTCCGCGACAGCTTCCGTCACAGTCTCCTCAGCAGCGTCCTCAGCAGCTTCCGTTGCCTCGGTCTCATCCTCGGCAGCAGCGGTCTCGTCCGCAGCCTCCTCGGTCTCAGCGGCCTCACCGGCCTCCGCAGCTTCTTCAGCGACGACAGGCGGCTGTTCCTTGACCTGCTTGTCCTCACTGTTCAGCGATGCCGCAAATGCGGATGCGCCGGTGATTGCGGACAGGGTCGTCACCGCAGCGATGAGCGAGATGATCTGCTTTCTGGTTTTCATGACAAATTCAGACTCCTTTTTTCATAAATTTGCTCCGGTTCGGGAGCGAAAGCCTTTGTTTGACCGGCTTCTGTCTATAGTCTACGGCAGTCCGGTGCCGAAAACGGGGTCTGCCGGAAAATTTTTCCCAATAAAATTCCGTCCGCCCGGCGGATTGCTTCAGAGGGCGGCGGCAGGCTTGATTTTTGCAGGGCAATCTGCTATAATGGTATCACAGAGCGAAACGGATGCGGACGGCATTTCCGCCGCGCCGTCAGAATACAGACCGCATGACCGGCAGACGCATCGCCGGAATATCAACGAAAAGAGAATCCCTATGCTGGAAATCACGACCCACTCCCCCGCCGGAACCGAAGCCTTTGCGGCAGAGATCGGCAGGCGCGTCAGACCCGGCACCGTCATTGCCTGCTTCGGCGGCATGGGCGCGGGCAAGACCGCCTTTACACGCGGGCTCTGCGCCGGACTCGGCCTGCCCGATCTGGTCAGTTCCCCGACCTTCGCGCTCGTCAACGAATATCACGCGGCGGGCTGCCCTTCCGTGTACCATTTTGATATGTACCGCGTCACTTCGCCGGACGCGCTCGAAACCACCGGCTTCTGGGATTACCCGACGGACGGTTCCGTCTTTGTGATCGAATGGGCGGAGAACATTCCCGAAGCGCTCGCCGAGCTTTCCTGTCCCATACTCCGCGTGACGCTGACAGGCAGCGGCGATCAGCCGCGTACTATTAAAATAGAAGGAGATGAGTGCCTTGCTGATTCTCGCAGTTGATACATCCGGAAATACTGCCTCGGCGGCCGTCGTGCGGGACGGGCTCCTGCTCGGAAGCCGGATGCTCTATACGCAGAGGGCGCACTCCCAGATTCTGCTGCCGATGGCAAAGGAGCTGCTCGCAGAAACCGGCAATCCCGTGCAGGCGGTCGATGTCTTTGCGGCGGCGGACGGCCCCGGCTCCTATACCGGTCTGCGCATCGGCATCGCGGCAATGCAGGCGCTCGCTTTTGCCGGAAAAAAGCAGTGCGCAGGCATTTCCACACTGGAAGGACTGGCGTGGAATCTCTCGTGCAGAGAGGGCATCCTGTGTACGGCACTGAAGGCCAGACAGGAGCTGTGCTACTGCGCCTTTTTTGAGAGCGACGGGCAGACCGTCAGGCGCCTGACAGAGGACGCCGTGCTTCCCGCGGACGAAATCGCCGGACAGATCGCCGCATACGGCGCCCGCGTGATGATTGCCGGCGACGGCGCCGCCCTGCTCCTGCCCCGCTGTCAGAATGCAGTCCCCGCACCGCTGCACCTGTGCAGTCAGTCCGCCTGCGGCATCGCGGCTGCGGCCATGCACAGCGAGCCGGTCGCCCCGGAAGCGCTTACCGTGCGTTATTTACAGGCGGTCAAGATCGGATAGCCGCCGGAAAGGACAGGTTTATGAAACGGAAAATCGGAGCCTTCCTGCTGCTCTGCTCGGCAGCGCTGCTGTATCTGTTATACCGCATCATTCTCCGGCCGGACGGCAGATATTTCATCCTTGGCAACCTGTCTGACTACTTCTGGGTGCCGGCGCTCGGCGCACTGCTCTGCATTCTGCTCGGCGGTGCGGCACTCTCCCGCTCGGCGCGCAGAAAACAGTCCGGCAAAAACGCCCGGCTGTCCGGCCTTGCCGCAGGGCTGCTGATCCTGCTGGCAGCGGCGCAGGCCGGTATCTGTGTGTTCCGTCTGCTCAAAAAGCCGGAATTCTGCAGGCTGCACAGACTCCTGAGCCCGGACGGGCAGCACGGCATCTACCGCTGCGCCCACAGCGACCTCCTCGGCAACCACTGTTATATCTTCGTGGTGCGGGAGAATCCGTTCTTCGGCAAGCTGCTCTTTGATTCAGACGAGCTGCTGCCGCAGATACAATGGGGAGACGGTTTTCTGACCTTCCGCGGCTCGGACTATCCGCTGACGGGCGATTTTCTCCCCTGAAGCCCGCGGGACGGTCTTCGCATCGCCGTTTTGCCGGAAAGCATCCCGTTTCCGGTGCCGGAAATTGTAAAATGCGGAGAAAATACAGAACTGCTTGACAATTTGCGAAAAATGGGATATAATGTTATGAGTGCGCGGTATGTCTCTGCGCACTCATATCTTATTTTATAAAGAAGGAGGAATAATATGCCAACTTTTAACCAGCTCGTTCGGAAGGGCAGAAAGACCCTGGCAGAGAAATCGACCGCTCCGGCACTTCAGAAAGGCTACAATGCCCAGAAGAAGTCCCAGATCGACCTGAGCTCTCCCCAGAAGCGCGGCGTCTGCACCGCTGTCAAGACTGCTACCCCGAAAAAGCCGAACTCCGCGATGCGTAAGATCGCCAGAGTGCGTCTGACCAACGGCTATGAGGTCACTGCGTACATTCCGGGCATCGGACACAATCTGCAGGAGCACAGCGTGGTGCTGATCC
>JAFPQL010000219.1 GCA_017414145.1 Oscillospiraceae bacterium
AGACCAGACCCCACCCCGGCTTCCCGACCGATATGCAGCCGCAGGTCTCTGCACTGCTCTGTCTCGCCGAGGGTACCAGCATGATCAAGGAGGGCGTCTCCGAGCAGCGGTTCCAGTATGTGGACGAGCTGCGCAGAATGGGTGCGGATATTCAGGTGGACGGCAAGGTCGCTGTCATTGAGGGAACCGGTGCTCTGACCGGCGCACCCGTCAAGGCCTGTGACCTGCGTGCCGGTGCGGCACTGATGATCGCCGGACTCGCTGCCAGCGGTATCACGACCATCGAGGACATCTATCACATTGAGCGCGGTTATGCTGACATGGAGGGCAAGCTGCGGGCGCTGGGCGCCGAAATCACCAAGCTCCCCATTGTCCGCGAGGAGGAAAACCGCAAGCCTTCCGGTGAGCACACGCCGGAGAATACGGATTCACAAAAGGCGAAAGCCGGACAGCCCGACGGGCCGCAGACCCGTCAGACCGGACGCAAGGCACAGGTCACTGTGCGCAGAAGTGCAGTATAATCACAGTCAGGGCGAAAGAGATTTCGCCCTGTCTCTGTATCAACTCCAAAAGGCAGGAATCAGACATGGCAAGGATTTATCCCCTGTTCAGCTCCAGCCGCGGCAATGCCTCATACATCGGCACGCCGGAATGCGGCATTCTGATTGACGCAGGTGTTTCGTTCCGGCGGCTCTCGCAGGCGCTGGAACGCTCCGGAATCCCGCTCTCCGGCATCCGCGCCGTGTTCATCACACACGACCACACCGACCATATCTGCGGACTCCGCACGCTGACCGCACAGCTCCGCGTTCCGGTCTATTCACAGAAAAAAACACTCCGGAATCTGATCGACCGCGGACAGGTCGCGCCAAATGCCGAGCTGCATGAGCTTCACGACACAGTCACTGTCTGCGGGATGCAGGTGACGGCATTTGATACCCCGCACGATACCGACCAGAGCTGCGGCTACCGCGCCGTGCTCCCCGACGGCAGAATCTGTGCCGTCTGCACCGACCTCGGCCATGTCACGAAAACCGTGGAGCAGGCACTCACAGGCTGTGACCTCGTGCTGCTGGAGGCAAACTACGACCCGCAAATGCTCCGGGACGGGCATTATCCGCCGAATGTCAAGGCGCGGATTGCGTCGGGCTCCGGACATCTCTCAAATCAGGACAGTGCCGCCGCTGCCAAAAAGCTCGTCGCTGCCGGCACGACCAGACTGGTGCTCGGTCACCTCAGTCAGGACAACAACCGTCCCGCCGTCGCGGAACAGGCCATTGTCACAGGTCTTGCCGGTTTTACCAGAGGACGCGACTATCTGCTGGAGGTCGCCGCACCCGAAACAGACGGAAGGATGATCGTGTTTTGATGCTGATTCAGCTCATTGCCGTCGGCAAGCTCAAGGAACGCTGGATGCGCGACGGCTTTGCGGAATATGAAAAACGGCTCTCGCGCTACTGCAAATTCACGCTGACCGAGCTGCCCGAATCCCGGCTGCCCGATGACCCGAACCCCGCCGAAACCGCACAGGCGCTCGAACATGAGGGAAAGGCGATTTTGCAGGCGTGCCGCGGAAAAATCATCGCACTCTGCATCGAAGGACAGCCGCGATCCAGCGAACAGCTCGCCGCCGTGCTCAGTCAGGCCGGCGTGAGCGGTGACAGTGCCGTCAGCTTCGTCATCGGATCGAGCTTCGGGCTCTCCGATGCGGTCAAACGGCAGGCTGACCTGCGGCTCTCCATGTCTCCGATGACCTTCCCGCATCAGCTCGCACGGATTCTGCTCATGGAGCAGATTTACCGCGCCTTTCAGATCAATTCCGGCGGGAAGTATCACAAATAACCCCTATACACCTCAAAACACTGTGAAAGGATGTGCCTACTCATGAATTATCCGGAAATCCAACTGACCGCCGAAGCAATCAAGGATCTCGCCGATCCGATCAGAATTTACCTCATCAGCCACAAAATCAACCCCGCGACCGGTGCGCTCATCAGCTTCAAGCTCGCGCTGATCGTGCCGGATGATACCCCGAATATTTCCGAGCTGGAGTGCTATCTCTATACGGAAGTGGACTGCTGCTATCCCTATGACCTCGTACTCTATAAGGAAACGGAATGGGAATCGCTCTCACAAGACCCGCGGACCTTTGCGTGGTCCATCCGCGAAAACGGCACCGTACTCTATGAAAGAGAGGACAGCGATCTATGAGCAGAGGATACCGTGACGGCGACAGCAAGCGCTATTTTGACTGGCTCTACTATGCCGCGATTGACCTCAGAGCCGCAAAGCTGCTCTATTCGGACGAACGCTGCTTCAATATGGTCGCCTTCCACTGTCAGCAGTGCATCGAAAAGGGTATCAAAGGCTATCTGCTCTGGCGCAAGCATCATCTCTACGACGGCCACAACCTGCCCTGGCTCTGCAAGCAGGCCATGACAGAAGACCCGCATTTCCGCGAAAAGCTGAAGCTGGTCAGCGACATCAACCACTACTACATTGAAGCGCGCTACCCGGCAGACTTCCTTCTGATGCTGGATTCCGAGACAGCCGCCGCGCTCGTCGCCGATACGAGCGAGATGCTCGCGTTCATCAACAGTCTCGTCAAGTTCGATTTCCAGAGCTATCGGCCGAAGTTCAGCTCCGCCCGCAAGGACTGATACGGCGATGGAGCAGGAATTCAAGTGGCATCTGCCGGCGGATCGCTTTGACGCGCTGATGCAGTATCTGCGGGAAAACGGAGAGCTGCTCTCCGCGCAGACGCTCCGCATGGAAGCGGTGTACTACGAAACCGTTGACGGCCTGCTGTACCGGCTCGGTGTTGCACTTCGCATCCGGCGCGAGAATGACCGCAGCATCTGCTGCCTCAAACGCACCGTACACAAGGAGGGCGCACTGGCACAGCGTGAGGAGTACGAGACAGAAGCTGATTCGCTCGCGGAGGGCTTTGCCCGTCTGCCCGATGCCGGTGCGCCTGCCGATCTGTGCAGACTGCTGGCCGCGCAGACCTTCACCGAGCTCGCCAGAACCCGATTTACGCGGCAGGCTACGCTGTTCCGGTTCCGGATGCCGGAGCCCTTTACGGCGGAATTCGCCGCAGACAGCGGGGCGCTCGGCGGAGCGGGGAAAATGTCTCCCTTCTCTGAAATTGAGCTGGAGCTGAAATCCGGCGATGCTGCTTCATTTTTCCGATTTGCGGATGCGCTGGCCGAAGCATTTTCACTGATTCCGCAGCCCGCCTCCAAGCTCGCAAGAGCCATCCGCACCGCCAGACAGGGAGGAGAACCGCATGAAACCGATTAACCGCCTGCGACTCACCGCACTGCCGCTCACGGCTTCCGTGCTGCTGAACGGCTGTTTCTGGAACCGGAACAACTACGACATCAGAAAGTATCAGGACAAGGCAACCGTCCGCAAGCAGTTCAACGACAATCTCGACCTGACCAAGCCGCAGACCGATGAACACGCTGTCCCGGAGGACTTTGTGTGGATCGGAGAGGCGGAGGACGCCGAGCTGACCGGCATTGTGACGGAGATGACCGGCGAATTCGAGGGCTACAACGGCAGAGGCTATGTCGGCAATTTCACCGGAGACGACGACACTGTCATGTTCACGGTTGAGGTTCCCGCAGACGGCGTTTACAATCTGGAATTTGACACCGTTTCGGTCGGCTCTGACAAACAGAATCCCGTCGAGGTGGACGGTCAGACCGTCGGCACGATCAGCACGCATATGGCAAATGCCTTCACAGACAGCCGCCTGAACGGCATTTACCTGACAAAGGGCAGCCACAAGATCACCGCGGCGACCGGCTGGGGCTATTATTATGTCGATCGGCTTGTCGTCACGCCCGGCACGCCGATTCCGGACGAAGCCTACGAGGTCACGGCGCCGCTCTCAGACGCAAAGGCATTTGACAATTCCAAACGCCTCTATCAGTTTCTCTGCGACTGCTACGGCCGCTACACAATCACCGGACAGTACTGCGACACGGGCAAGTTCGGCAAGGAAATGACGCTGATCGAGGAGCAGACGGGACTTTTTCCCGCGATACTCGGACTGGACATGATGGACTACTCCCCTTCCCGCACGGAGCTGGGCGGCAAGGTCGATAAGGCCGTCGGCTACGCGAAGGACTTTTATGTCAACAGCGGCGGCATTGTCACGATGTGCTGGCACTGGACGCCGCCGAAGCAGTATCTCATCAACAACGAAGAGCATCCGTGGTATTCCGGCTTCAGCAAGGAGCATACGACGATCAGTCTCGACGCAATCGCGGACGGCACGGACGCTGCCGGCAAAGCGGCGCTGCTCGCGGACATCGACGCGATCTGCGAAGCGATGGAACCGCTGAAGGAAGCACAGGTCCCGATTCTCTGGCGTCCGCTGCACGAGGCTTCCGGCGGGTGGTTCTGGTGGGGCAACTGCAAGCCGCAGTCCTATCTCTGGCTCTGGAATCTGCTCTACGACCGCATGGTCAACGAGCACGGCCTGCACAATCTCATCTGGGTCTGGAACGGTCAGAGCAAGGACTGGTATCCCGGCGACAGCACCGTGGATATCATCGGCACAGACATCTATGCGCCGCCGCACGCCTATTCCTCGCAGAGCGCGGCCTTTCAGGAGCTGACCGGCTGGAGCAGCACGCGGAAGCTCATTGCCCTCACGGAAAACGGCGTCATGCCCGACCCCGCAAATATTCAGCGGGACCGCGCCGTCTGGAGCTGGTTCTGCACATGGGGCGGCGAGTATCTGCATCAGCTCAACATCGCGTCGGAAAACTACACCGATTTTTCGATGTGGGACGCGGTGTATCAGAGCGAGGACACGCTTGCCCTCGACGATCTTCCCTGTCTCTGGACCTACCCGATGTCCCGTACTGCATCGTAACAGGAAAGACAAACTCCCCTTTCACGGCAGAAAGGGGAGTTTTTTCAGTAATAACGAACGGCGCGCCGTCTGAAGCGTTTTTTCGGCAGGCTGCTGTATGCAAGGACATCTGCGGTGCGTGTCTGGCGC